>NZ_JBYSWT010000003.1:30620-277132 GCF_058781435.1 Pseudomonas sp. FW507-12TSA | reverse complement strand
CCACCCACGCTCCCGCCAGAAGTCGTCCGGCCCCCGAACCGCTCCCGAGCCGATAACGCCCTGCCGGGCAGGCGAAAGTGAACCCGACGATGCAGAACGCGTAGACTGCGCGAATGACCACCGCACCGGTCCCCCGCCAACGTCCGCACCGATCGAGAGCCAGCATGTCGTCCCCAGCCGATCCCGTCCCAACGCTCGCCGCCAGCCCCGCTGATCATTCCCCGGAGCCCGAGCAGCCCGGGCCACCGCTAACCCCGGAAACCCTGGTGCTCGACCCTCGGGCCAGCCAGGTACTCTCGGTCTTCGATTTCGATGGCACCCTGACCCGCCATGACAGCTTCGTGCCCTTCTTGCGCTTCGCCTTCGGCCCCCGCAGATTCCATCAGCGGGTGCTCAAGCTGGCCCTGCCAAGCCTCGGCTTCCTGGCGCGCAGGGTCGATCGTGACCAGCTCAAGGCCCGCCTGATCAGTTGCTTTCTCAAGGGAGTCGAGGCCGCGTGGGTCCAACAGCAGGCCGAGGCGTTCTGCCAGCGCTCCTGGTCCCGGCTGATGCGTCCGGCGGGGCTGCAGGCGGTAGCCGAAGAGATCGATTCCGGAGCCCGGGTGACCCTGTGCTCGGCCTCCCCGGCCCTGGTCCTGCAACCCTTCGCCAGGCGCCTGGGCATCGCCCTGATCGGCACCGAACTGGAGGTCGTCGATGGCGTGCTCACCGGCCATATCGTCGGTAACAACTGCCGTTGCGAAAACAAGGTGCTGCGCCTGGAGAACGTCTATGGCCCGCTGGACCAATACCGGCTACGCGCCTGGGGCGACACTCGGGGCGATCATGAGCTACTGGCCGCCGCCCAGGACGCCCACTGGCGTCACTTCCATCCCGCCTGGCGCCGCGGCCAAGCGCCACGCTGAACCTTGCGCCAAGGGCCAGGCGCCAGGCACCGGCGACTGGCCGCCACTCGAGCGGAACAAACCGGGTGAAATCCCGCTATTGCCACGGCAAGCCAGTCGCGGCGGCTAGGTGACCGACAAGCCGAGCGCTGTCAATCGGCCCGGACGCAGAAGCGCTCGCGCATGCTGGCGCTGGCGGCCGGCCCGACCTGCACCGTGCAGTCCTGCAGGGGCACCAGCTGGTGCCCCTGCACATCCATCATCGCGGGTTGTACCGGCCGGCCGGTTGCCCGCTCGACGATCTGCACACTTTCGCCCTCGGGGGCGAAGTGGCGATTGCCCCAGGCGACGAACGCCATCAGCACCACACGAAAGTCCTCGCCCTTGGCCGTCGGCACGTACTGATAGCGCAGCGGGCGCTGGCTATAGGCCTGGCGTTCCAGCAAGCCCGCCTCCACCAGGGAGTTGAGGCGCCGGGTCAGCATGTTCGGGGCGATATCCAGGCTGCGGGAGAACTCATCGAAACGCCGCAGGCCGTGCAAGGCGTCGCGCATGATCAGGATGCTCCACCATTCCCCGACCCGTTCCAGGCCACGGGCGATAGGACATTCGGCGTCCTCCAGGCTTTTTCGTTGCATCACTTGCTCCTGCGCTATGGCTCGAAATATTGTCGAGTCGGATGTTACTTTCATGATGATAGTATCGTCCACGCTTCGTTACCCCCCAACCCAAACACACTGAAGGAGCTGGACCTGCATGAGCAAACGCATCGTAGTCACAGGTATGGGCGCAATCACTCCGCTGGGCTGCGGGGTCGAGCAGGTATGGCAACGCCTGCTGGCGGGACAATCGGGCATCCGCCAATTGCCCGAGGCGTTCATCGGCGGACTGTTCACCACCGTGGGCGGCCAGGTTCCCGACCTGGCACAGGATCCGCAGGCTGGTTTCGATCCGGATTCACTGCTACCGCCCAAGGAACAGCGCAAGATGGATCGCTTCATCCTGTTCGCCCTGGCGGCGGCGGAAGAAGCCCTGGCCCAGGCCAACTGGCGGCCGGGCAACGCTGCGGCCCAGGAGCGCACGGCCACCATCATCGCCTCGGGGGTCGGCGGCTTCCCGGCCATCGCCGATGCCGTGCGCACCACTGACAACAAGGGCCCGCGGCGCCTGTCGCCCTTCACCATTCCTTCGTTCCTGTGCAACCTGGCGGCCGGCCACGTCTCGATCCGCCATGGCCTCAAGGGCCCCCTGGGCACACCGGTCACCGCTTGCGCCGCCGGGGTCCAGGCCATCGGCGATGCGGCACGGATGATCCGCGCGGGCGAGATCGACATCGCCGTCTGCGGCGGCGCGGAAGCCACGATCCACCAGGTCAGCCTGGGCGGCTTCGCTGCGGCCCGGGCACTGTCCAGCGACTACAACGACACTCCGGAACGCGCCTCGCGCCCCTTCGACCAGGGCCGTGACGGTTTCGTCATGGGCGAAGGCGCCGGCTTGCTGGTCATCGAGGATCTGGAGCACGCCCTGGCCCGAGGCGCCCGGCCCATCGCCGAGCTGGTGGGGTATGGCACCAGCGCCGACGCCTACCACATGACCGCCGGCCCGGAAGATGGCGACGGCGCCCGGCGCGCCATGGAGCAAGCCCTGCGCCAGGCGGGCGTGTCGCCGAAGGAGGTCCAGCACCTCAACGCCCACGCCACCTCCACACCGGTGGGCGACAAGGGTGAGCTGGCAGCCATCAGGCAGTTGTTCGGCACCAGCAACGGCCCGGCCATCAGTGCGACCAAGTCCGCCACCGGCCATCTGCTGGGCGCGGCCGGCGGGATCGAGGCGATCTTCACCATCCTCGCCCTGCGCGACCAGGTCGCCCCGGCGACGCTCAACCTGGAGAATCCCGACAGCGCCGCTGAGGGCATGGACCTGGTGCACGGCCAGGCGCGCAAGATGCCCATGCAGTACGCGTTGTCCAATGGCTTCGGCTTTGGCGGGGTGAATGCCAGCGTGCTGTTCAAGCGCTGGGAGTGATCCCCGGCTCGATACCGCGCCAGCGCTACTTGCCCACCTTGCGACGTCGGATCAGCACCCGGCCAGCAAGTCGGGCCGGTAGTCGCAGTGGATCTGCAGGCTTTCCGTGTGATTGCGGTGGATCTGGAACCCATGGCGCACCAGCGCGCTCTTGACCTCGTCCACCAACGTGCCATGGCGGGCCTTGCGCAATTCCTGGCGAGCTGGCGAGGTGAACACCCCCAAGGGCAGGAAACGCAGGCGCTTGCCACCGAGAACGATCGATACATCGACATGGGTGCCGTCCACATCGTGCCCATTGCTACCGAAGATGTCCTGCACCTCGTCCCGGCGCCCCGGGTAGCAGCACACGAACAAGCGGATGCCCAACCAGCGCGAGAGCCTACGGAACCCTCCCAGCCGGCTGCCTTTGTGCTCATACCCTCGGGTCACCAGCAAGCGCACGGTATCGGGCAGGCTCGACTGGACCTTGCGCAACTGCTGGAAGACCTGTCCTTCCAGCTGCACTGTCGACGAGGGCCAGCGCGGCCCGATCTGCAACCCCTGGTGGTTGCCCCTGGTAAGAATCAGCATGGAAATAAACCCTGGTGGCTTGCGCAGGGCAATACTACCCATGCTGGCGCCAAGCGCAGCGAAAATCCTCCCGTTCTTCAGGTTCTTGTCAGCCCCCGGTGACAGGCGATGGGCCGCTTCGGTATGCTATTGATGGCTCATAGCCATTACCATAAGAACAGTGACCACGGGTGCTGAATGTACGATTTAACGAATCTGGTCATTGTCGATAAGAGCTATGGCTTGACCGTCCTGCAGGTCACTGCGGACCTGGTTGCCGGCGCGCTGGAAGAACTACTGGCCAACTGTGCGGGCAACGCCAATATCACTCAGAAGCTGGACTACTCGATCCTCAGTCTCTACCAGGACAAGCTCGAGGTGGCCATGCGCAACATGAGCCTCCCGGCCCTGCCCATGGGCTCACCGGCCGAGAGCCTTCGCTGATCCAGGCTTGAGCCGCCAATGGCGGCTCAACGTCCTTGCTTCTGACGCCGCCGGCCACTGGCCGCAGCCGGCGCCTGCCCTTCGTTTTCCCGCCACTGGGCCAGCAGGCGCTGGGCATTCTCCTCGCAGCCCAGGCCTTCGGGCTTGCCTTCGATACCGGCGATCAGGGTCAGCAGATGCTGGCGATTCTGCGTCAGGCGCTGCTGCAGGGCTTCGATCTCCGCCACCTTGCTGCGCAGGCTGGCCAACAGTCGGTCATGCTGGAAGCGCCCATCGCTCCGGGTGGACTCCAGGGTCAGGGTGCGCATTTCCTCCAGGCTGAAGCCCGCCTGCTGACCGCAGGTAATGATCTCCAGGCGCTGCACCACATCTTCCGGGTAGTCGCGGTAACCATTGCCCAGGCGCTGGGCCTCGATCAGGCCGCTGGCCTCGTAGAATCGCAAGCGCGATGCACTCAATCCCGTACGTCGGGCTAGTTCACCAATTTTCATCGAGTTGCAAACCTCCTATTGACCTTAAGGATAACTTTAACCTTAGCCTTCTTTGCAACACAGCCCCCTCCTGCATACAAACCGACGCACGGGCTGTACCTGGAGAACCCCATGACTGCTTTCCAATCCCTGCGTTTACCCAACGGAACCCTGCTGCCCAACCGCATCGCCAAGGCGGCGATGGAGGAAAACCTGGCCAATCTCGACCAGACCCCTTCCGAGCAGTTGCTACGTCTGTACAAGGCCTGGGCCGAAGGCGGCGCCGGCCTGTTGCTGACCGGCAACGTGATGGTCGATCCCCGGGCCATGACCGGGCCCGGCGGCGTGATGCTCGACGACAGCCAGCAACTGCAGCGCTTTCGCGAGTGGGCGCGAATCGGCCAGGCCCACGGCGCGCAATTCTGGATGCAGATCAACCATCCCGGTCGCCAGATGCAGGCCAGCCTCGGTCAGGCCACGGTGGCACCCTCGGCAGTCGCCCTGGACATGGGCGGCCTGTCGAAGATGTTTCCCGTACCCAAGGCCCTGGATGAAGCCCAGATCGCGACCCTGATCCAGCGTTTCGCCCGCACCGCGGCCCTGGCCGAGGACGCCGGTTTCAGTGGCGTGCAGATCCACGCCGCCCACGGCTATCTGCTGAGCCAGTTCCTTTCTCCCCTGAGCAACCAGCGCCAGGACCGCTGGGGCGGCAGCCTGGAAAATCGTGCGCGGCTGCTGCTGGAGGTGGTGAAGGCCGTACGGGCCAGCGTCTCGCCGCGCTTTTGCGTGGCGGTCAAGCTCAACTCCGCGGATTTCCAGCGCGGCGGCTTCGAACCTGCCGACGCGCGCCAGGTCGTACTCTGGCTCAACGAACTGCCGGTGGACCTGGTGGAGTTGTCCGGCGGCAGCTACGAGGCGCCAGCCATGCAAGGCGATGCCCGCGACGGCCGGACCCTGGCCCGGGAAGCCTACTTCCTCGAGTTCGCCCAACAGATCGCCGCCGTGGCCCGGATGCCGGTGATGGTCACCGGTGGCATCCGCCGCCTGCCCGTGGTGGAGCAAGTGCTGGACAGCGGAGTGGCCATGGCCGGCATCGCCACCGCCCTGGCCGTGGACCCGGCCCTGCCCCGGCGCTGGAAGAACGGCGACAGCAAGGCCAGCGCCGAACTGCCGCCGATCCGCTGGAAGCGCAAGGCCCTGGCCGCACTCGCCTACATGGCGCTGGTGAAACTGCAGATGCGCCAGTTGGCCGATGGCCATTCCACCAGGCCCGGCGCCTCGCCACTACGGGCATTGCTGGCGGAACAGTGGAGTACCCTGCGCCGCACCCGCCAGTACCGGCGCATGATGCAAGGTCGCAACGACCCGGCAGCCGCCGCAACGGCCTGAACCCCTTGCCGCCACCCGGAGCCATTTCCGGGTGGCCCCGCTCCCGGCCGACATCTACCGAGCTACCTGGGGCCGGCCACAAGTCAAAACCTTGTACCACCAGGCTCTGCGGCGCAGCACTGACGGATCTGGCATGATGCCCCCGCGACCCCGCAAGACCTGCATCCCGAGAGGCCCTGCGCCTTCTCGCCGAAGTACCGTGCGCTTGCAAGACAGCGGCGGTCAGCCACATGGAGAGCGTTTTGAGCAATTACTTCGAGAGCCCCTTCAAGGGCATCACCCTTGACCGCCAGGTCACCAACCCCAACATCAAGGTAGGCCGCTACAGCTATTACTCCGGTTACTACCACGGGCACAGTTTCGACGAATGCGCACGCTACCTGCCCCCCGACGAGGGCGTCGACCAGCTGATCGTCGGCAGCTTCTGCTCGATCGGCTCGGGCGCTGCATTCATCATGGCCGGCAACCAGGGCCACCGGAACGAATGGATCAGCACCTTCCCCTTCTATTGGATGTCGGAAGAGCCGGCCTTCGCCGGAGCGCAGAACGGCTATGAGGGAGCCGGCGATACGGTCATCGGCAACGATGTCTGGATAGGTTCCGAGGCAGTCATCATGCCGGGTATCAAGGTCGGCGACGGCGCGGTGATCGGCACTCGCGCCCTGGTGACCCGGGATGTGGAACCCTACGCCATCATCGGCGGCAACCCGGCCAAGACCATCCGCAAGCGCTTCGACGAACGAACCGTGCAGATGCTCCTGGAAATGAAATGGTGGGACTGGCCCATCGACCAGTTGCAAGCCGTGATGCCGCTGATGACCAGCGGCAATGTCGAGGCCCTGTACCAACATTGGCAGGCCGCCAGCCAGCCTGCCTAGTTAGCCCATCGAGCTCCGGCCCGCAGGCTAGCGACCTGCCGGCCCACGGGCACCCTGCCCGCAAGCGGTGCCGGGCGAATCAGCCATCGGCCTGGTAGCTGGCCAGGGATAAGGCAAAGAACTCGCTGTCGATCACATCCCGCAACTCCACCAGCGACAAGCCCTGGTAGCCCGGCAGGACGCGGATGCCGAACGCCTCGATATTGCTGATCACCGCCGCACCGCGCCGGATGATCTGGTAGGCACAATAGGGGATCGAATCCTCCGCGGAGCAGTTCATCTTCCTGGAACGCACTTCGAAGGCCAGCCGCTCGGGATCGAAGATCTCGCACTTGTCGTGCATCACCTGGTTCAAGAGCTTGTCGAAGCGCCGCAGGATCGCCTGCTTCTGTGGCTCGTCGTAGGTGTTCCACTGGATCACTTCATATTCGAAGCGCTTGCATCCGCGGCAGACCACATCGCCATAGACGGTCGAGCAGAGCCCTATGCAGGGGGTCTTGATCTTTTCGAACAACATGAACAACTCCCGAAGGCCGGCCCCATGGCCCGGCCGTTGTCTGCAAGCCCGGTCAATCCCAAGACAAGGCTCCGCCGGTCTGGTACTCGATCACGCGGGTCTCGAAGAAGTTCTTCTCTTTCTTCAGGTCCATGATCTCGCTCATCCACGGGAACGGATTGACGGTGCCCGGGTATTCCTCCTTCAGGCCGATCTGCGACAGGCGTCGGTTGGCGATGAACTTCAGGTAGTCCTCCATCATCACCGCATTCATCCCCAGCACCCCGCGCGGCATGGTGTCGCGAGCGTATTCGATCTCCAGCTGAGTGCCCTGGATGATCATCTGGGTGGCCTCTTCCATCAGGGCGTGGTCCCACAGGTGAGGATTCTCGATCTTGATCTGGTTGATCACGTCGATACCGAAGTTCAGGTGCATGGATTCGTCGCGCAGGATGTACTGGAACTGCTCCGCCACCCCATTCATCTTGTTGCGCCGGCCCATGGACAGGATCTGGGTGAAACCGCAGTAGAAGAAGATGCCTTCCAACACACAGTAATAGGCGATCAGGTTGCGCAGCAGCTCCTTGTCGGCGAATAGGGTGCCGGTCTTGAAATTCGGGTCGGATATGGCGCGGGTATACCTGAGCCCCCAGGCGGCCTTCTTGGCCATGGTGGGCACCTCGCGGTACATGTTGAAGATCTCGCCTTCATCCATGCCCAGCGACTCGATGCAGTACTGGTAGGCGTGGGTATGGATCGCTTCCTCGAAGGCCTGGCGCAGGATGTACTGGCGGCACTCGGGATTGGTGATCAAGCGGTACACGGCCAGGGCCAGGTTGTTGGCGACCAGGGAGTCGGCGGTGGCGAAGAACCCCAGGCTGCGCATGACGATGCGGCGCTCGTCTTCGCTCAGGCCTTCGGCGCTCTTCCACAGGATGATGTCGGCGGTCATGTTGACCTCTTGCGGCATCCAGTGGTTGGCGCAGCCGTCCAGGTACTTCTGCCAGGCCCAGTCGTACTTCAACGGCACCAGCTGATTCAGGTCGGCGCGGCAATTGATCATGCGCTTTTCATCGACGGCCACGCGCCCGGCAGCGCCTTCCAGTTCCTCCAGGCCTTGGGTGACGTCCAGCGCATTGAGCGCTTTCTTCGCCCGGACCACCGCGGCCGAGTCACGGGAGTCAATCATCCTGGCGTTTCCGGCAGCGGCATTTCCCGCCGCATCGAGGGCCCCGGCGACGGTTGCCCGTGGTTCCGATCTATCCGCTGCATCAGCTCCTGGGGCCTTGTGGCCGTGTATATCGAGCTCATCCCAATTCAACATTTCATTCATCCTTACCTTGGCCGAACCGGCGGGCGACGAACCCGTTCGGGCGGCCAATATTCTTCTTGGTGAAAGCCGTTGGCTTCAGAACGCCTCGCCCCAGACAAAACACTACATATAGAATTAAAACAAAAACAAAACACCATATGTAGTGCCAAAGGCGAAAGCGAGGCACAAGGTATAGAACGAAGGCCAGGACGTCAACACAACATATTGTGCTTTTCAAAAGATAGAAACACAAAATATAGCACCCAGCATCATCCCCATCACCACTCAGCCAGGGTCGGAAAATAACGTTCGCAACCAGATAAATGCAGGCAGCCGGCAGCGGCCATGCCAGCTCGACATAGCCCTGCTGCAGCGCAAGGATCGGGACAAAGCAGGAGCAAGGCCCGTGGTGGGCCTCGAGCCTATTCGCGGCGCAGCGCAAGCCTCAACGCTACCTGCAAGCCCTGGGAATGCCATGTGCGATCAACGGCGCCTCCGGCAGAGCCGGCCAGTTGATCGATCATCTCGCTGCCATAGCCGTAGCGCGCAGGTGGTGCGGCAATGGGTGGCCCACCGCTTTCCTGCCAGTCGATAGCCAGCTTCGCATCGGTCGTGCTCCAACTGATCCGCACCTGGCCTTCAGGAAGGCTGAGCGCCCCGTGCTTCACGGAATTGGTGACCAGTTCATGGAGGAACAACGCCAGCAAGTTGGCCAAGTGGCCCGGAACCGGGTGCCTGGGCCCACTGACGTGGCACTGGGACTCAAAGGGAAAGAGCACCGACCCCATGAAGGAATGAAGCTCTACCTGGCCGCCGTCGTCCACGGCCAATACCCTGTCGTAGACCCTGGACAAGGCCTTGAACTTGCCGGCGGCGATCGCCGCCAGCTGGCCGGTGTTGCCACCGGCGCGAGCTTCGCGATCGGCCATCATCATCACCGCGGACGCCACGGTGAACAGGTTCTTGATCCGGTGCACCATCTCCCCCGACAGCAACTGCTCCCTGGCCAGCAATTGGCCCAGTTGGCGTTGCATCAGCACCTGCTCGGTGACATCCCGGGAGACACAGACGACGGACTGGACCTGACCTGCGGAATCGACTACCGGGGTCAACAGGTTGTCCCAGTGCACGGTGTGCCCTGCCGCATCGCTGTAGCCGGCGAACCGGGCGCTGGTGCCGGTGGCGGCCAGGGCCAGGGCGTCACTGGCGGCAGCGTGGATGCCAACAGGCAGCAAGGGAATCCAGGCCATGCCCCTGACCCGCGCTTGCGGGATGCCCAACGCCATGCAGCCGGCCTCGCTCATGGCCAGGAGCACGCCGTCCGGGGTCAGGACCTTGATACAGTCGGGAGTTGCGTCCAGCATCGCGCGTTGTGCATCGAAGACAGGCGGCAGGCCACCTGGTGCAGGCCCGGCGGAATCGCCGGCGTCCTTATCGTCCTTTTCCATGATTTCAACTACCCAAAGGCCGAGACAGCGAGCCCAAAGATAGAGCAATCAAATCTTAACGACAATCGTTCAGCCATGGTCGACTCAGCCTTGCAGCGATCTGCGAGGGGCGCAGGTAGGTCCCGACGGCAACGCCCTGCCCTCGTCCCGCTTCCACTGCTCCATCCTGGTGATTCCCCGGCCCGGCGCGCATGATTGGGCGCCACATCCGCGGCATCGCCAGAGGAGTGTTTCAATGTATGAAATTCGCCCCGTATCGCTGCATGGCGTGCTGGCGACCCTGGCAGTGACCCGGGCTCGGAGCGTACCGGACGCGGTGATCCTGCAGGGTGCCGGCAAGCTGCCGCAGGCCCTCACCGACCCCGACACGGCGATCACCATGGAGCAGGAACTGGTGGTGTTCGACAACGCTCGTCGAGCATTGCCCGAACCGCACCTGGGGCTGTTGATCGGCAGCTCCATGCCGATTTCCACCCTGGGCCTGCTGGGCTACACCCTGCTGGTGGCGCCGACCCTCGGCGATGCGCTGGATACCGGCCTGCGCTTCCCCATCCAGCTGGCCAGCCAGTTCGCCCCGGCCATGGTCCACCAGGGCGGCGAGCTGCATTTCGTCGCCAACGACTGCCATGGCTTCTTCGAAGGCCACGGGTTTTTCAGCGATGTGTTCCTCAGCGCCAGCCTGCGGGTCATCCGCGATTGCCTGCAATCGAACAGCGAGCCATTGTGCGTGCACTTCAAGCGCCAGGCGCCCCAGGACCAGGAGCCTTATCGCCAGCTGTTCGGGGGCGACATCCGTTTCGCCAGCCATGGCGATTCGCTCAAGTTGCCCAAGGCCCTGCTGACCCGCCCGCTACCGCTGGCGGACCCGATCAGCTACCAGGCCATGCTCAGGCTGACCCAGGCCCGGGAACAGGAACTGCAGGCCATCGGCGGTGGCGGTTTTGCCAGTGAAGTGGCCGCCCTGCTCAAGTCCGATATCCAGCGCTACAGCGACCTGCTGGCCGTGGCCCAGGCCCTGAATGTCTCCGAGCGCACCCTGCGACGTCGCCTGGCCGAGCGCGAGGTGAGCTTCAAGCGCCTGCAGAACATGGCGCGCCACCAGCTAGCCAACCGACTGCTGAGCACCACCCAACTGCCCCTGGACGCCATCAGCCAGCAACTGGGTTTCGCCGCGCCCTCCTCCTTCGTCCACGCCTACTACAAGTGGGCCGGGGTCTCGCCCGGACGCTTTCGCCGCTCGCTGCGCGGCTGAGCGTTAGTCGCCCCGGGACTGGCGACCGCCAGCTGGATTGGCCGGAAAAGACAAAAAACTGGCCGGCTTCAGCACCTGGCGCCCGCGCCCGGGCCAGATACTGGAACCCGCTTCATTGCCTGTCCAATTCTAATAATACGGTCGTCTCCGCTAGCCAAGGCTGCGTGGGACGGCTGACAGGAGCACGTCGAATGCGCGCCACCACCAGCACCGCACAACCCAGCACAGATTCCACCGCCACAGGATCACGCCTGGTCCGCCGCCTTTCTCTTTCCGATGTACTGGTCTATGGCCTGCTGTACTTCTGCCCCCTGGCTCCCACGGCGGTATTCGGCATCGTCTACGGCATGTCCGGCGGCATGGCGGCCCTGGTCTATGCCGTCGCCGCCCTGGCCATGACCTTCAGCGCCATCAGCTACAGCGAAATGGCCAAGTCGGTGAATGTCAGCGGTTCGGTGTATCGCTACGTCAGCCTCAGCACCAACGCCTTCACCGGTTTCGTCACCGGCTGGCTGATCCTGCTGGACTACTTCCTGCTGCCGGCCCTGCTGTCGATCCTCACCGCCATCGGCATGGTCCTGCAGTTCCCGGAAAGCTCGCGGGGCTTCTGGATCCTGGCGTTCATCTGGTTGCCGGCATTGCTGAACATCATCGGCCTGAAGCTGACCATCCGGGTCAACAAGCTGTTCCTGCTGGTGCAGCTGGTGACCCTGGGCGTGTTCTTCGTCTATTCCCTGTGGGGCGTGCTCCAGCACAGCCACGCCATCGGCCTGCTCGCGCCGATCTGGGACGGGCAACGCTTCGAACTGCTGGCGATACTTTCCGCCATCCCGGTCGCGGCATTGAGCTTCGTCGGCTTCGACGCGATCTCGGCCCTCAACGAAGAGGCCAGCGGCGGTGGCCGGACCATCTCCCGGGCTACGCTGATGCTGCTGTTGCTGGTGTCCCTGCTGTTCTTCGCCCAGGTGTACCTGGTCAACCTGTTCGTTCCCGCTGGCACCCAATACGACACGGAGCAGGCCGAAACCGCCTTCTATACCCTGAGCCGCGATATCGTCGGCGCCTGGTTCCAGCCGATCATGATCGTGGTGGCCGGCACCGTCTCCGGGGTCGCCAACGCCATCGTCTCGCAGATGACCACCTCGCGGCTGATCTTCAGCATGGCCCGCGATGGGCGCTTCCCGGCCTGGCTGGCGCGCCTGGACCGGCGGGGCAACCCGGTGAGGGCCTTGCTGTTCGTCGCCATCGTCTCCAGCGTGGTCGGCCTGGTGGCGGCCAACCAGGTGGAACTGCTGGTGACCCTGGTCACCTTCGGCGCGCTGTTCGCCTACATCACCTTGCATCTCAGCCTGTTCCAGCGCTTTCGCAAACACCCCGAGCGGCACTGGTTCAAGCACGTGGTATCGCCCCTGGCCGGCATCCTGATCCTGGTCGCCGCCCTGGCCAGCATGAACGACAACGCCCGCTGGCTGGGAAGCGCCTGGCTGTGCATCGGCCTCGTGCTGGCGCTCATCCTGCATCGCCAAGGCCGCCTGGGCAGCCTCCCGCTCAACCAATAACACCAGGCGCCAGCGCCTCCCCTACACCAGACCAAGGCAGCAAGGCATGTATTTCGATCAGCAACAACACATCTGCGCACCAGGCGGGCAGATCTGGACCGCCATCAAGCACGGCACGGACCAACACCCGCCCCTGGTGCTGGTGCATGGCGGGCCTGGCTCCAACCACCTTTATCTGTCGAACTTCAGCGAGCACCTCAAGGGCCGCACGCTGATCTACTACGACCAACTCGACAGCGGTTACTCGGCCCGCCCCCATGACCCGGCCCACTGGACCCTGGAGCGAGCCTGCGCCGAACTGGCGGCCGTCATCGAGTTCCATGCCCTGGAGCGCTTCCATTTGCTGGGCAGTTCCTGGGGCGGCTCCATCGCCACGGCCTACGCCAGCACCCGGGACCAGCGCCTGGCCAGCCTGGTACTGGCCGGGCCGTTGATCAATGGTGCCGACTGGAACGCCGACAACCGCCAGCATCTGCAGCGGCTGCCCAGCCCCTGGCGCGAGGTGCTGCTGGCGGGCGACAGCCGGCATCCGCAATTCGCAGCGGCGCTGCAGGTGTTCAACCGCAGGCACATGCTCAGGCTCGACGAGGAACCAGCGTTCATCACCGAGTCGGACCGCCTGCACAACCCCCAGCTATTTCGGCATATGTGGGGAGTCGCGGATTTCTTCGGCGACGGGGCCCTGGCGCAGCTGGACCTGGTCCCCCTGCTGCCGCGAATCCTCTGTCCCGCCTATTTCGTGGTGGGCGAACACGATGAGTGCACTCCGGACTCCATGCGTCGCTACGTGCGCCACCTCAAGCAAGGCAGCGGCCATGTAGTGCCCGATGCGTCCCACCTGGCCCATATCGAACAGCCAGGGCTGTTCTTCGGCTGGCTCGAAGAAGTCCTCGCACGCCATGATGCCTCGGCCCGAACGACCTGGCCCGATCAGTCGAGGACGCCGCTGAGCACTTCGTAGATGAGCCCGGTGGCGACGGTCACCAGGATCAGGTCGGTGCCGGCCTGCCGCCACTCATAGCCGTCGTAGCGCGGCAGCTGGCCGAGCAGGCGGCCGTCGAGCTTCCTGGCGATGCCGGGAGGCAACGGCTTGCCCCGGGCCAGGTTCTTCTGGATACCGGGCGGCAACGCCGGACCGGGCCGCCAGTAATCACGATGGCCGCTCAAGATCCCCAGGACATCGCCACGATCGATGGACGGGCCGCCTTGCCAATTGCCCTGTTTGCCCCCTGCCCCTGAATTGCCGTGCCCCCGGCCATGCTCGGCCGAGCCCTGGTCATGGCCTTTGCCCTTGCCATGACCATTACCGGGATCGGCGCAAGCGCCGATGGGGCCGGCGACCAGAGCGGCGCAGGCCAGGGCGACAACCAGGCCTCGTGGAGTGTTCATGCTGGATCTCCTGTCAGGGAAGGGACGTCATGAACTATAGCCACTCCCCGCTGGCGGCAAGCTGCCAGTTCACCTGGGCGCTCGCCCTCTCCTACAATGGCCGCCTCATGGACCGAATCCAGGCGCCGGGCGACGTATCGTCCAAGGCTCCTGGCACTCAAGAGACAGACGATGAAGACCACCACTGCCCTGCTGCTTCTCCTGCCTGCGCTACTGGTCGGGTGCGGTCCCGACCAGCTCGTCTCCGACCTGCCATCCCCCGGCGGCACGTATCACGTCGAAATCCGCCAGTGCCCCGAAAGAGGCAGCATCACCTGGGGCCAGAGCCTGCAGGTCTCGGTGCTGGAAGCCGGGAAGTCGGAAAAGTGCAATACCTTCATCAGCGCCCTGGCCCAGTTCGGTGGGCAGGAGTCGGCAGACCAACTGCAACTGCAATGGCTCTCCGATACTGAACTGCGGGCCTGGCTGCCCAGCTTCGATCCCGAGTACGGCCCCCGGGCGTGGAATCACCAGCAGTCGCCGCTCAAGCTGGTCTTCAAGCCCGAGCCCTGAGCCGGTTCGCGGGTCCGTCCCGGTGGGCTCGAATGGCAGGAGCTAACCTGCGGCTGCCTCGAAACGGCGGAACAGCTGCACCAGGCTGCCGGGCGCGTCGGCGTCGAAGAACAGCTTCAAGTTCGCCTCGGTCCTGACGGCGGCCTCGTTGCTGCGAACAAAGAGTTCGGCCTCATAACTGGCCAGCGCCGCCTCCACATCACCAGCGGACTCCAGCAATGCCCTGGCCAGCTCGGCACCGTCGTACAGGGCCAGGTTAGCCCCCTCGCCGGCGAACGGCGACATCAGGTGCGCGGCATCGCCCATCAGCGTCACCCCGGGTGTCCGTTGCCAGCGGTGGTCGACGGGCAAGGCGTGGATCAGGCGGATGACCGGCACCGTCTGGCAAGCGCTGATCAATGCCCTGAGCGCAGGCGCCCACCCGGCGTATTCCCTGGCGATCCGCGGCAGCGCCGTGGTGGGCGCGGCCAGCTCCCCGGGACTGAACCAGTCCGCCGACACTTGCAGGGCCACATAGGCCTGCAGGGTGCCTTCGGCATGTCGGTGGGCGAAGATGCCCTTGCCCGGCATCACCGCCATCAGGGTCCCCTGGCCGATGATCCCGGCGGTCGCCGGGTGCTGCTCGTCCCCCTTGAAAAGGACTGTCTCGACGAAGGAAATGCCGGTGTACCGAGGCTTGGTCGCGCACACCAGCGGCCGGACCCTGGACCAGGCACCGTCGGCGCCCACCAGCAGGTCGGCCGTAACCGAGGCGCCATTGGCGAATTGCAACCGGTGGCGCCCGTCACCGATCGCCGTCGCTTGGACCAGCTTGTGCTGCCAGCGCACGCACCCTTCGGGCAACGAGTCCAGCAGGAGTTGGCGCAACTCGCCGCGATCGACCTCCGGCCGAGTACCCTGTCCAGCACCAGGGCGCTCCAGCAGCACATTGCCCCTGCTATCGCAGATGCGCTTGGCATCCTCGCCAGGCCGGACCAGGCGCAAAAAGGCGTCGTAGAGGCCCGCGGCCCTGAGCGCCAGCTGGCCGTTGTATTCATGGATATCCAGCAGCCCACCCTGGGTACGGGCGCTGGCCGAAGGTTCCGCTTCATAGACCGTCGTCGCCACACCATGGATGTGCAGCACCCGGGCCAGGAGCAATCCTGCCAGCCCTGCGCCGACGATGGCGATCGACGCCGAAGCCAGGCTTGTTGCATCGCGTCCGGCCACCAGGGGCTCCTTCTAAATGGATCATCGATTAACCCGGCCAGTGCCGCCCGGGCGCCACTCTCGCCATGCCCGGTGCGGCGCCCGGCGCCTCGCTCAGTGCACCTGTTCGGCCTCATCGGCCTGGCGCCGCTCCACATCCCAGCCATCGAAGAACGCGCCATAGGCCTCGGCCAGTTCATTGAACGCGCTGCAACGGCGCGCGAGCTTGTCCGCGGCCAGGACCTCGGTCTTGCTGACGAACAGCGTCCAGTCGCCTTCATCGTCCTGGTGCACGTTCTGGACGACATAGTCGTGGTCGACAAGCTCGGAATAGATCCCCATCAGGTCTTCCTCGGCCTTGGCGATAAAGAAGAACCCCCACTGCAATGGGCTCGAGGTATCCCAGCCATCCTGCTGCATCTGCGAATACGTGGCATCGATCGAGGCTTTACTAGTTTCCATTACTGACTCTGTACCTGGGTTGAACGACTGCCAACCTGTAGTGGTTGGCTATATGCAAGACGGGTTGCTTCACTGTGAGTTGTGAAATCAATCCCAATAGACGGTGTAGACGTGGTAGCCGGCCCGGGGCTCTGGCGCACCAGCGTGCTTGCCATAGGGCCAGCCCTCGCCGATGCCATCGGCTTCCAGGCCTTCGAGCCACTGCTCAGCCACCGCCAGTGGCGCACTGGAATAGATATGGATGTTCTCCGCCGCCGGCCAGTCATCGGACTCCAGCGCCTCGCCCCACTCCTGATGCAGGCCCACATACACGCCCTGGACGTCGGGACGCTGCTCCAGCGCCTTGAAATGCGCGTGGATCCGAGCGATGGAAGGCCGTCCGAACTCCCATTGATTAGGGGCGATGGACTGCTCCTGGTCGTTACCCTGGAAATACTCGTCCAGGGTGACCAACGGAAGATGCTCCTCATCCAGCTCGTCCAGCACCTGGAGTCGCTCCAGCAGTTTTTCTCGATGATTCATGATTTACCTGTAGGTCGAAATCCTGTTCGCAAGCACCACGCGATGCATTGCGCAGGGTGCCGTCATCTGTGTGACGCCAGCTCTGGCGCAAGGCTTTGGGCGGGCCGAGCCAGACGCTACCCCTCCTTGATCGGCCCCGGCAACAAATTCTGAACGCGCCGCAGGCAAGCCCGCGGCCAGGAGTGAAAGCGCATTACCGCCGCTTGGCAACTTTCATTAGGGTTGTACGGCCATTTCTTTTAGTCTTTGCCCTGTTTTCGGCCTTTGGGTAGTTGGAAGTATGCGAAAGGACGATAACCCGACAGGTGCTTCCGGCTTGCTCGCGGCCGCTGGCCAGCCACCGGCCTTCGACATGCAAAGCGCGATGCTCGATGCGACCTGCGACTGCATCAAGGTCCTGACTCCGGAAGGTGTCCTGCTGGCCATGAGCGCCGCCGGATGCCTGGCACTGGGCATTGCACAACCCCAGGTCGAGGGGACAGCCTGGATCTCCCTGCTGCCGCCAGCGGTGCACGTCAGCGCTCGCCAAGCACTGGCGCAGGCGGCCAAAGGCCAGACGTCGCGCTTTGCCGGCCATAGCCAGGCAGCCGGACAACTGACGCATTGGGACAACCTGCTGACTCCGGTCGTTGACCGGGATGGCCGGGTCCGCTCCATCGTCTGCGTTTCCCGCGACGTGACCGAGCAGGTTTCATTGCGGCGGGAACTGGACCAGGCGCTGGAGCGAGAGAGATTGCTGTCCGCGGAGATGGTGCACCGGATCAAGAACCTGTTCACCGTAGCGGCGGCGGTCATGCTGATGGCCGACAGGGAGGCTCGGGCCTCGGGCTCCGCCGAACAGTTGGCCAGGATCGCCGCCAGCAAGTTGCAGGCACTTTCCAGGGCTTATTCCACGGTGCTGGAGGCGGACGACGTAGCCAATGTGGAAATGGAAGGCTTCATGAAGTCGGTGTTGCAGCCCTTCGGTGGCCAGTGCCAGTTCAGCGGTGCCAGGCACTGCGTGCCCGGACCATTGGCCAACCTGCTTGCCCTGTTTCTTCACGAGCTGGCGACCAACTCGGTGAAACATGGGGCTCTCAGCGTTCCTGAAGGGTCCATCAAGATCAGCTGGTGCCTGGGCGATGGCGCGCTGGGTATCGCCTGGCAAGAGCAAGGCGGCCCGCCGATTTGCGCCCCCCCGGCACGGCACGGCTACGGCACCAAGCTCATCGATCAACTGGCCGCCTCCGCTGGCGGGATAATCGACCGCGACTGGCATCGCCATGGCCTTCAGATCGGACTGCGGGTGCCGCTGCACCACGGACAGGTGGATCGGTGAGCAAGAAAATGCAAGGCCCATGATCGACCCGCCAGGTTGGACCCACTCGCCGTGGTCGGTGGAGCCTGGCGCGGGCGCTTTCTCAGCGCACGCCGTAGCCATACTCGGCCCAGCGTTGCTTGACCTGATCCTGCAGCGCCGGCGGGAACGAATGCTTGAACGAGGCGGTGCCGGCCCGCATCTGCCCGCGGAACTGCTCGGGAAACAGGCAATTGATCACCGCCTTGCCACCGCTGCCCCGGGCCCTGTCGGCCTCATTCAGGTAAGGCACCATGGGAAACTCGCGCTGCTGCGGATAGCTGAAATGGTCATGGGCCGGATGCGAGCGCGTGGCCAGCGCCCACACCACCTGATCGATATCGGTGATATCGATATCGTTGCCCACCAGGATCAGCTTGGGGATCAGGTAGCCGGGGTGGGTGTCGAACACCGTCCGGGCGATCAGGTCGGCGAAGGCCCTGGCCGTGGTGCCCAGGGCCGCCAGGGCGACGGTGTCCACCGAGATCACCGCCCAGCAGCTCGCCGCCTCGTACGAGCACCACACCATGTCCACGGGAAGCCCGGCCTGTTGCAGTAGCTCCAGCAACTGCGCCGAGATCATGGTGCCCCAGATGGTGTGGTTTTCCTCTGGCGGCAACCCGGCCACGCAGATCGGCAGGATCGGTCGGTCGCGGAAGGTCACGGCGTGGACATGGAACACCGGCTGTTGGTGTCCCACATGATGCTGGTAGCCGTGGTACTCGCCCATGGGGCCCTCCAGCGCCGTCTCGCTGAGGCTGATCTGGCCCTCGAGGATGATTTCCGCCTGGGCCGGCACCCACAGGCCATTGGTCTGGGTCTGGACCAGGTCGAGACCCTGGCCCATCAGCGCCCCCACATACCCGGACTCGCTCACCCCGGCCGGCAGCGGCATGCCGGCCACCGCCACGGCCGCCGGTGGTGCACCCAGGGCCATGGCCCACGGAGTGGCCTTGCCCTGCTGCGTCCACATCTGGCGGACCATGCCGATGTGCTGCGTGGGGATCGCCGGACCGGTGAGCCGGTTCTTGTCGAGCAGCATCAGGCGCCCGATGCCCCAGCTGTCCCAGGAGCGGTCCGGCGACTGGACCACATGGAAACCATAGGTGCCCAAGTAGCGCCCACCATCCTGCTCATGGAGCAAGGGCACGGCGAAGCGGGTCAGGTCCACCTCGTCACCGCGCCAGATGTTCTGCTGCACCGGCCCCGTGGGCACATGGCGAGGGGCCACGGGCCGGGCTTTCATCGCCGCGCGGATGGCGGCGACGATGTCTTGTGCGGTGCTGGCCTGCGCCAGCCCCAGGTGCAGGGCCAGGCGCCCGTACTCGGCGCCCGGCTTGCCGCTCATGCCGGCCGGGGCGCCCAGCACCCGCGCGCCCAGGGCATTGCCGGCAATGTTATGGAACAGCGGCGCGGGCAAGCGCTCTTCGTATACCCGCCGGGTGATCGCGGCCATTTCCATGTCGCTGTCGACTTCGACAGTGACATCGACCAGATCCCCTCTGCTCCTGAGTTCCTCGATGAATTGCCGAAAGTCCACGGCGCAATCATGCAGGCTCATGTTTCAACTCCCTGTGGTGGATGGGGCGAACTGGCGCTCGTAGGCCAGGACATGCTCGGGGAAGAGCTCGTCATAGGTGGGCGACTCGATGCCCAGCACATGCACTTCCATGGCGTCGATCCCGGCATCGGCCGAGTAATCGAGAATGCACAGGCCGGCCGCGCGAATCTGCTGGGGGCCAGCGCCTTGCACCGTCAGTTTGAACGCCCCCTGGTCATTCCCGGCGCAAGCCCGGACCTGTTCCTGGATCGCGGCATAACCAGGCCCCGGGACGAGGAGCCCGAAAGCCACGCCCATGGGCGGGTCACCCTGCTCGAGGTCGGACCAGCCAATGAGCTGCCCATGACTGAAGATCTGGAAGCGCCCCATGCCGATACCCTTGAAAGAACCAATGATTGGCTGGCAAGGGTAACCGATCGCGATTCAGCATCGCGCGGCGCGGCACTGTCCTGACCCTTTGCACCTGACGGCCGATGTAGGCATCGGCGGCGTTTAATGAGATAAAGCCACAGCCCAGCCCATAGGAACTATCGATGATGCGCCACCTCAGTACCGCCCTCCCGGTCCTCGTCATGGCGACCCTGCTCTGTGCATGCACTACGCAATTGACCGATGGCGGGCGCCAGGTGAACCTGGTCACCGCGGCCTCGGCCCAGGCCTGCAAGGTAATCAAAGGCTTCACCGTCAAGGGCTCGTCCAATGGCGATGCATTGAACATGGCCTTCAACCGGACGGCCGAGTTGGGCGGCGACAGCGTGAGCGTCATCGATGTCGGCGACGATTCCAGGCTCCAGGCAGCGGCCCTGCAATGCCGCCGTGATGCGCCGCGCGACTGAACATCGCCTGTACCTTCACCGGCCCTTTTGCACCCGTTCCTCTGGTCGTGATCACGACCCCCAGAGATTTCAGCCAATGTCCAGGAAAGCACCCGCAGGGGCCCACACCGCCACCGCCGCCGATATCGAACGTTCGATCCAGGCCCTCAACAAGATGGCCGAACGCCTTTGGGGAGAAGGCCGGGAAGCCGAGGCCCAGGCGCTGATCAATGCCCTGGACGCCCTGAACCGGGCACTGGATCGCATCCGCATCGGTGAAAGCCGCAGGGCCGTCACCGTTCACTGACCAGGCCTGTTCCCCCCGCCAGATCCATGAAAGCAGAGCGCCATTAGCACATCAGCGCTAGTCGACCCCTTTGCCCTGGTCCGCCTATAGTCCCGCCCCGCCGCCCCGATGCGGGCGTGACCAGAACCACCAAGGAAGGACCACCCATGGCGAACTCTTTGCCGTGCGCCGGGCGTTCGCTGCTGGCGCTCAGCCTGCTGTGCGCCAGCGCCATGGCCGGTACCGCGGGCGATTACTGGATAGTCCACGGCAAGCAGGAACGCTATCGCCACGAGGTGTTCATTGCCGATGCCGCAGGTATCCTACACAGCCCTGGAGGGGTGCAGTCGGCCATGATCATGCAGATCTACGAAGACCCGGCCATGCCGGTACTGACGGCCTACGAGATCCAGTACAAGTGCCAGGAACACAAGCTGCGCCTGGACAGCGCCAGGAACATGCGGCGCCTGGACTACGCCTTCAGGGACGCAGCCACCACGCGCGGCTGGATCGATCCGCAACAGTCCGCCTATTGGCTCCAACGCAGCTACGCGTTCGTTTGCGCCCCGGGCAACCGCGACCACAACCGGATGCTGCCACTCGGCAAGATGTCGAATGCGCAGATGGTCCAGGCCGTCCAGGCGATGTTCCTGGAACCGCAAGACAATTCCTCCGACAGCACAATGAACCCTGACCTGGATACGATGCTCGGCATTGCCCCAAGCGAGGCACCAAGGATGGGGCGGCCACCGCATCGAGCCAGGGCACGATGACCTGCCAGGCACCATCTGATGCGTTCGATCGGCATCTGCCAGCAATCGCACCCATAGTCCTTCACGCTCGAGGAACCTGCGGATTTCTCGCAGGTAGGCGCCTGGATACGCGACAGGATCACCTCCTGCGCGCCCTTGATGCCCTCGGGCAAGATACCTGCAGCCTCTGCGCCGGTCAGCCTGTCCTCCCCAGCGTGAGAATCAGCGCCGGCACGTCGATCTGCTTAAGCAGGCCCCTCTAGTCCGCATGTTCGATCGAACGAATGGGTTTGATACAGGCCAAGTGTGAAGTTTCCCTGACGAACAAGGCTCGACTCTTTGCGGTTGACGAGGGAATTTAGCCCTTGCTGTCAAATGACGACAACAGCTGCGCCGCATGGATTCGCCGGGGCATCTGTCGGTGGGAAAGGCCGGGGAAAAACGCTGCGAGGCTGGCCAATGTCTTGCGTCACGACGAGATGATCGGGCTCTTGGCGAACCCGCCGGGAAGCACCAGGCCCTTCAACACCTGCTCCACTGCGCCTCGACTATCGTCGTACGGCGAGACCAGGAGGTGATGCAAGCTGACCAAGGCCGGATGGTCTTGGCGCGCGATGCCGACAAAACGCTCGTGGAGGAGCCGCTAGCAAGCGATGGCCCACTGGCTGCTCGAGCATCTTCCCCAAATCACCGGGGCCGTCCTGATGCGCTCGGACGATCCGGCATGCGTAGCCAAGAAATAACCCAGGCGGCGCAACTGGATTCTCTGGGTCGCGACCAAGAAATTTCTGAACCTTTTCACCACGACCGTCGGTCCCGGTAGTTGATTAAAAAATAAAACTCCAGCTGCACGCGTTCCTCACAACTAATGCATGGAAAAACATGCAAGGGATAGACCCCCGTTCAGCCTGAGGGAAACGATATGTTCTTACACAATAAACGACTTCAGTACACCGTACGCGTAGCGCAACCCAACCCCGGCCTGGCCAACTTGCTACTTGAGCAATTCGGTGGCGCCAATGGTGAACTGGCCGCAGCAGCACGCTATTTCACCCAGGCGCTAGCAGAGGAAGATCCAGGGCGCAAAGATCTCTTGATGGATATTGCCACGGAAGAACTTAGCCACTTGGAAATCGTCGGGTCGGTGATCGTCATGCTCAATAGAGGAGCCAAGGGCCAACTGGCCGAAGCGGTACAGGAAGAGGGCGAGCTTTATCGGGCAATTAATGGCGCAGGTAATGACTCCCATATCACTAGCCTGTTGTATGGAGCAGGTGCTCCATTAGTCAACTCGGCTGGAGTGCCTTGGACTGCGGCCTATATTGATACGATCACCGAGCCTACTTGCGATCTACGCTCGAACATCGCAGCCGAAGCACGCGCGAAGATTATCTATGAACGCCTCATGAATGTAACTGATGACTCGGGAGTCAAGGAGGCGTTGGGGTTCTTGATGACTAGAGAGATTGCTCATCAAAAATCATTTGAAAAAGCCTTGCACTCCATCCAGCCAAACTTCCCCCAAGGCAAGCTACCCGGCATGCCGGAGTTTTCACGGGTCTACTTCAATATGTCCAATGGCGAGGCTGCCTTACGTGGCTCATGGAACAGCGATGAAGAATTCGAATATGTAGAAAAGCCTCAGCCAGCCGTGGGCGGCGGCGACGGAAGCGCCAGCGTCACACTTTCCGAAGCGGATCAGGCGGTGCTCGAGGCAATGAAGATTCGTACTCAGTCGGACCCTGAACTCCAGCCAATGACAGGTGCGGAACTAGGCGCTGGACAAGCCCTGAATGAAAAAGATATCTGATCGATAGCGAGAGCGGTTTATCCGCTCTCCTCACCCGGTAATACGAAATGTTCAATTCAAAGAACACTGTAGCGTCTTTAGCCTCATGGAGAGTTGCCCATAAGCTTCGGTTATTGATGGGTGCTTCGATCTTCATGACAGGCACCCTCAATCTTCTGCTGGAATTACTAGGCCGGCTGTCCGCATAAAAAATCACTTTTCCTTCTGAAAATAGCGCTCATACGCCTGGACATCGAGGTAAGGCGTCTGTGCATCTGGCAATACCTCCAGACATCACCTCCATCCGGTATAGCTAGCGCGCCAGTCCCTTAAGCGGAAGAAATAAATAGAATTATGATCCGGTAAATATGTCTATTTATTACACCCCCCGAAGGAAAAGTATCCATGAAATTTTCGAAATTTTGCGAGCGTCTCAGTAAGTGGGCCGGTAGCCCAAAGACCTTCTTTTTCGCCTTGGGTCTGATTCTCGTGTGGGCCAGTACCGGACCGTTCTTCCATTACAACGACACCTGGCAGTTGATCATCAATACTTCCACCACGATCATTACTTTTCTGATGGTGTTCCTGATCCAGAACACGCAAAACCGTGATAACGACATCCTTCACTTGAAAGTCGATGAGTTGGTACGGGCTTCCAAGGAGGCGACGAATGCAGCGCTGAATCTGGACAAGATGGACACCAAGGAGCTTCGTAAACTACGCAAGGAGTACAGCCTCATGGGACAGGACGAAACCCGCGATGGTGAGCCAGACCTACTTGGCAGCGACGATCCTGGCCCCCCCTCCAGACTGAGAGAGTGAACCTTCGTCAACGGCGCTCCAGTCGCGATGCCGCTGACTCCATCATTCCTTGTGCATGAAGTTGCGGCGTGCGGTAAAGCGCGGTTGGAAAAATCCATTATTTGCAATCCTGATGTCCGGGGAATCATGCAACCTGCATGACGACCCCAACTATCAGAGCGAAAAAAACGTTTAAAAATAGAGAGTTATAAAAAATTGGGGATGGCACAAACTATGCCTTGTTCATTACGAGTGCCATGAGAGCACGCCACCCAATCGTGACGAGGTCAACAATGAACGCCATTGATCTTTTGAAAACCGATCATGAAAAAGTAAAGTCCATCCTTGAACAACTGAGCGAATCGACGGATCGCGCGGTGAAGAAACGCACGGAGCTACTCGAAAAACTAGAAATGGAGGTCACCATCCACACACAACTTGAGGAGCAAATCCTATATCCCGCATTCAAGGCTGCAGGAGGTAAAGAGCAAGAGGAAATGTATTATGAGGCCAAAGAGGAGCATCGCACCGTCGACTCGCTGGTATTGCCCGATTTGAAAAATACCGACCCAACCAAACCCGAATTCGCCGGACGCGTAAAGGTGGTCAAGGAATTGCTTGAGCATCATATCGAGGAAGAAGAAACCGAAATGTTCGTGCAAGCCAAGAAGCTACTTGGCAAGAGCAAGCTCGAGGAGTTGGGAGAACAAATGCAAGTCATGAAGTCCGCCCTAAAAAAAACTTATAGTTCCTCCAAGACGGCCGCTTGATACTTAACTCCATAAAGCCCGCGTCAAGCGGGCTTTTTTCCGCCTGTAACACCCACCTCCTGGCGCCGTCTGCATATTAAGGACCTACAACTTCATCGCGCATAAAAAAGCCCGTAGAGACTACGGGCAAGGTAGGAGTTACCGAGAGCCCACCTTTGCCGTATGCGGGCTCAATATTAAGAGGCCGGGACAAGACAACCGTTGTTTTTTTTAATAAGCCAGCTGACGAACGGCCTCACGAAAAAGCTGTACAAAAAAAATTTAACTGTACAAATAATAATTTGAACCCACCTGCGTGCTTCTCCGCCCAACCTTTGGACGGAGGTCATCATGAATACGCTTTTCATCATCGATTACACGCTTAACCACGAACAAAGATCGTTCATTATCCGCAGCACAAAGATGAACAGTGCCCTGGCTTGGCATTGGGCCTGTTGTGATGCCGGCATTGGACGCATTCCCAAGTTTGGTCGTGAGCAAGTCAAGCAGATCAGCAAGCCGTTGGCGGAACGTCATGGCGTTGAGAATGTGCAATGGCGACCCTCGGGGAACAGACCGTTTCGCCCCAAGCCTTATACGCCACCCCCTCCGGAATGAGGTTCGCTCATCCCCATGAAAAATACATATCCACTTCGATACGGATTGGAGGCAAGCAATGAAAAGGAAAACTGCAAATGCCGGTCCCGAGATCAAGGTGCTATGGCGAGAAGCCACGGATCTAAGCAACAAGCTGTTCCGAGAGGCTGCCGAGCTGGACGACATTGCCTATCGCATACTCAGCGACGCAGTGGCCAACGAAAACACTCTGAGAGAGTTCCAAATTGCCAAGGACCGGGCCAGTGCCAAATACCAGGAAGCGTTGGAGGCCTGGGAACAGGCCAATATCGAACTCGATAAGGCTCGCGGTTTGTTATGACCTGTGGGCTGGTCAGGTCGGCACGGCGGATATTCGAAGAGTCCTATCTTATCCGGCTCCCGAACACCCGCCTTAACTATCGAAATACCCAATGCTATCGGTACTTAATGGATAACATCGAAATCTTGACGTCCATGGAAACTACTTCGCAGCCTGTCGATACAATTTGATTGAATACAAGCAAACGCTGAGTGTAAGGAGTCCAAGACGATAAAATCGTGTTTCCTCCACAAAGCGGCCCGCTCGGATAGATGAAACTGACGTGTTCCATGTATACAGTGGCCGTACTTTTAGCAACCAAATTCCAAGGCAGCCCCCTGGCCGTAATCAACGAACATAATGGAGTACTTCCGGAGAAAGTTACGCGCGTGACTTGCGCCACTCCTGTTTCATCGACCTGCCCTTGCACAGATATGCCGCACTGTAGCGCTACGCCAAATGTAGCTGGCATCTTCAGACGGATCGAACCACTACCGTCGTCGGAAAAAGCGCTGCCTATAGGTGTAAATTCAAAACCAGCAGCAGCACCGCAGAGCGGGATTGAAGTCAGGCCAATTGCGAGCACGCCACCGATCAGCAACCTGTTTGGACTTTTCATTGATTTTCCTCTTGGACAGGCGAGTTGGCTCGCCAAACAATGGCCCGGCCGAAATGCCGTCGGAAACAACAAGTCATCGCGTTCTAGCCAGAAATCGAAGTGCATCGCCGCCACAGGCACTCAGAACAACAGGTCGCCATTGGCCGCATAGAAAATCAAAAATTGATTCTAAAAAAGTTTTTAAAACTCCTAGTCACAAAACTCCGATTCGTCAACTTCCGCTTTCCCTGTCCCCTGTGAAAACAGGCTGGATCGAAGCACCTAGCGCTAATACGAAGCACAACGTCCTCAACCTGCCAGGTATGCCCCGGGGAATGGTGCAGCCCTTCTGGAAGGCGGGGCGCACTGGGAGGGTGTCTGTGCTTCATCGACCGGTTGAAGTTTGCCGAATGGCTCCCGGGGGGCCGACCATTGATGCGCTTGAAAGCCCTGCTGAACGCAGGTTAGGAGGCATAGCCCACACGCTGGGCGAGCGCGTCGATAGAGACAGTGGAGGGCCGACGTTCGGTTGCGCCCCGATGGCGTGGTCGGGCTGATGGCACGAGCGATCCAGGATCATGCGGAAACCGCTGGAGGCACAACAAAGGGTGCTCATGGTGCTGCTTGGCTATCGGCACTGTACCGCCCATTGCGGGCTGCACAGTGCCAGGCGACGCCATAGCCGCACCCTCGATACCAGGTGCGAGGGCTTCAGCCCACGACTGGTGCCGTGGCATCCTCTGTCCGCTGCTCCTGGGGACGTTCCTTAGGCTTGGACTGCTTGCGTCGCGCTTGTCCACGCTGGCGTGAGGCCTGCTGCCTGGCATGCAGCGCCTGGGAGGCGGTGACCGTACCAGCAGCCTGCCCATCCAGGTCGAGCCGCGGCGCATCCTGGGTCATGCAGGTCCAGTAGCGACTGCCCTTGCACCAGGTAGCGATACCCAGCTTGAGCTGCTCGCTGGTCAGGCCGAGCAGTTCCAGGTGCTGCTCGGCATCCTTGAAGATGCCCTCCTTGAGCGGAACCTTGGGCGCCGGATTGACCGGAAAGGCCAGTGGAAAGTGCTTCTGCAATCGCCAGATGGCCTCTACCGCAGGATCTTGCTCACGGGGCTTGGTGTGCGGCGCAGGCTTGCGCTTACCCTGTTTGCTGCTTTCAGTTTTTACCTGCTGTTGTTCAGCCCGCAGGCGGTCACGTAGCTCAGCTAGTTGCTCAAAACCCATCGTTCATTTCAGCTTCATGGTTGATTCGTGGCGCAAGATTACCCCAAGCAGTCGTTTGGAGCAGCCTAAACCAACAACGAAATCAACACCGCACTCCGAGCGGTAGCTGGCCCCAGGGCCTCGGCTCTCACTCCCTCAGCTTCTGGGCAATCGTGCGCAATGGCGCAAGTACCTGGCGCCTGGCGCCGGCAAGGAGCGATTCCTGCTCGAAGATGGGCAACGGGCCAACTCGCTCATTGGGCTGCTTGTAGCCGGGGAACAAACCCAGGGCGTTGCCACGTTCGACACCGACAGCCACGCCGGCGCCCCAGAAGCCAGAGGCGACCAGCTCCTGGACCTGCGCGCGGCTACGGGCGCCCGAGGCGAAGGGGCTGTCGGTGCCGAACAGCAACCGATCCGGCTCGAACAGCTCGCGCAACGTGGCCATGGCCGGACGCGATAGCGAGGTGGCGGTATCCAGGTAGAAGCGCCTCAGGTAGGTCAGAACGCCTTGGGGGGCGGTGTCGCCGTACTCGATCATGGTGTTCGCCAGCGATACCCGCCAGGCGACATAGGGCAGGAAGCCCCCGGCGTGGGCGAGGATCCAGCGGATCCTGGGGAAACGCTCCATGGTGCCGGACAGGATCAGGTTCAAACCCGCTCGCGTAACATCGCAGGGGTACCATTGACCGCCATGAACCCCGAGCAGCCATAGTTGGGGCTGCTATCGGCGAGCTCCGCCGATATCCATTCGAAAGCCTGGTCCGCTTCCGGACCTTGCTCGATAAAGACCATGCCGTATCGCTGGCCTCATTGACTCAAGGCGAACGGGCGCTGGAAGCAACGCCGCCACCTTGACTTGTTCGCCAGCGCTACATCTGCTTGCCATTTCGAGCAGAGATCGCAACGGTGGTCGGCGAATCGGCAAGTGGTACGAACTTGCGCGTCGCGCCATCCAGCGCATCGATCCCCCCCGCTTCGATGTCGTAGACCCAGCCGTGCAAGTTCATGCGCCCCTGTTCGAGCGCCAGTGCCACGGATGGATGCGTACGCAGGTTCGCCAGTTGTGCGATCACGTTCTCACGCACCAGGCCATCGAGCTTCGCGCGGGGCGTGTCGAACTCATGGGCCGCGTTGATCGCTTTTGCGGCGTCCGCATGGCGTAGCCAGTTGGCGACCGCCGGGAGATGGTCCAGGCACGTGCAGCGTGAAATCGCACCCATCGCTCCGCAGTCCGAGTGGCCGCAGATCACGATGTCCTGCACCCCAAGTACTGCGACTGCATATTCGACAGTGGCCGAAACGCCGCCCGGCTCAGGCCCATAGGACGGCACGATGTTGCCGGCGTTGCGAATAACGAACAGCTCGCCCGGTTCACGCTGCGTGAGGAGCTCAGGCACAACACGACTGTCCGAGCAGGTGACGAACAACGCCTTGGGGTTCTGTGTCGTCGCGAGCTGCTTGAAAAGCTCGATGCGTTGCGGATAAACCTCGCGCTGAAAGCGCAGAAAGCCGTCGATAATGTCACGCATGGAGTTCTCCAAACCCAAATACCAGATGTTGGCGCAAAGCACTCAAAGGCCATCACGCCGCAGTGCTCGTCATTATTGCAGACGTCGCACGCTGGCTGTAGATAGACATCGAGACATAATCATCGCGGCAGATAGGGATAAAACAATACCGACCAAGAGCATCGCCCATGCAGAATGCTGACGACCCAATACCCTCACATTGCCTGGACGGCGCGCCATAGCATGGCCTCCTGCACAGAAACTTCTGCAGAAATGGTCACACCGAACTTCACCGCATACAGGATCAAATCCTCGGCGCTCGCATAGCTTCAGGCCTCGGGATTACCCTGGCCCACTTCAAGGACTAACGTCATGTTCGGGGCTCCACATGGCCAAACCACTAGAGCCGCGCACCTTGAGACCTATTCGGGACATGCGATACATCGCTTGCTCGAACAAATCATCCTCCACCGAATGCGTACACTCTTCAATAACGGCGAAAGCGTCCGGCGTACCAATCGCTCGCAATGCCCAGAGGCATTTTTTATAGAAGCTGCCGTAGTTGTCGTAGTCGAGGTATTCAAGATCAGGCTTGAGCAATATGGCTTGGCGGAGAAAGGGAATGCTGTCGGGATTCGCAGCCTGTTGGAGGGACCAGATAATCTCCTCGTGGTCCATGTGATCTGTTTCAAGAAGGCGCTCGCACTCCTCACGTACTTCTACTGCATCCATGTTGTCTGTTACCCATCTAGCGGTCGATCAAATGTGCCGCATTTTGAGAAACATCCTGAGGATGGGCAAGCGAATAAAAAACCTACTCAACAGAAAGGCACTAATATGCAAGCATTTTTCTACAGGCAATGAAAACCCAGTGGACGTTAGTCTACGGGGTTTCAAGGGTGGAGGCCTAGGTCGGAATCGAACCGGCGTAGCCGGATTTGAAAACCACGATTATTTACTTACAAAACAATACCTTAAATAACAATCAATTCCGCAGAGCCTTGACTGCTAAGGTCATACTCAAGCGGGAAAGGGTGTTCGATTTGAGTTGCGGAACTGTTTTTAGCTCTTCCCGGCGTCCCGCCAATCGTGCAGATTGCCCCGGTTCTCATCGCCAAGCGCATTACGATGTTGCTTCATCATGACCAGCGAATAAGATACTGGACTCCATTCCGCCAAACAGGGAGTTCCTACGGATGAGTAAAGGCATAAAGATGTTGTCTGCTGTGGATGCACGCGGTGCCCGCCACTCTATCGATAGTCTACAAACACAACATGACAACAACCTGGCGACACCAGCGCTGTTCTGTGACAGCCCCAACTGTGGCAGCGCCGTGCGATTTGTAAAACGACACACAAAAAATCGAACAGATCGGGTTGAACCCATTCATGTGCCGGCCTATATCGGACTGAGCCGAGGGTCTGAACATATTCTCGGCTGCCGCTACGACGCGCCCGGGCGCCTTAAGTTGATCCTCGCTGCTGCTTCCGACCCCAAATTCATGCATGCGCTGGACGATGGTAAACGTGAACTGCGCCTACTGATTCTCCATCGAGGGTTGAAAGACAACGGGGCCTCAGGCAATGCAGCCACACCATCACCATCCGTCACCGGTAACTCGCCACAACGCCCGACAGGATTTCGTACAACCCACCAGCAACTCGATAGCTATCTGCGCACTACCACCGATTTGCTTGCTTTGCGCGCAGCCTGCGATGACGATGAGCTTCTGGCAGCGCAACTAACATTGCGCTTTGGTGAACACACGTTAACGTGGCAAGACTTTTTCTTTGAGTTCGGGCGTTATGACGAAGTCTGGGACAAGTTAGCACCTGGCGCTCAACACGATATGCCGTTGGCGCTGCTGGGCACTGTCAAATCCCACAGATCGCCACCTGCCAGCGCCACCTACACTACGACTTACCTGAACTGCGAATCTCAGTTCAACCGCACCGATGATCCAAATCGTCAAGAGTATTTTGAAGTTAGCGTGAGTCATGAGGATGGCGTCTGGCTGCAGACATTTCCAGTGGGCTCACAGCTCATCATGTTTGGTCTGTGGAGACGCGGTAAAACCACCGAGTCGACTAAACCACATGCCCGCGATACAGCCCGCATTATGACCTATGTCACATATAAACTTTGCTTGTCGCCAGCGTCCAAGAGGCAGTTGGCCGGCGTCATCTGACTAGTCGTGGCTCTGATTTTGCGCGCCAGCCTAGGCTAGCGTAGTTTCTGGTGGCCGTAGGAAATCCTAATGATGGGCAATATGAATTTTTCTAACGAATTTCGGCTAAAAGCTGCTATCCAGCGCCCACGAAATTAGCGCGATTCTACCTTTCGAAAGTATTGAGCATCTGTTGACAGCGCATCTGCCATCGAAGATCGCACTCCTCCAGACAGTGGGCAAAGAAGGCTATCTCTGCCTCACCTCTGTTACACTTTCTACGCGCTGCTACGCATGCTAGGGCTCAGTGAAGATCAGGTTCACGCATCGATTGCAGATCATGAACAAGAGATTTGTTTTCTAGCCTTCAAGAACGCACACGAGGGCTATCCCTTCGGCTATGCATTACCTGGTGATCCACCAAGTGCGAGCCGTGTGACTGAAGCTGGCGTTAGCTTCGCTGATGTACGCCACCTCATCCTCTAGCAATCCGCAATTAATCACTCCAGCACACCCCAATTGTGCTGGGGTATATAGCCGAGTCAGTGATTGCCTCTCACACCACCACCTGAAAATCAGAGGGCCGCGCTTCACAGGGCTCAATGGCACATGATCAACCGACACTCTCTAGCGCCGGGCACACCGATGGTGGAGATCACCAGTGGGCTATCGGTCTCCGATATTAAGAACTCAGAACAGATTGGGTCATCGTTTCAATAAAATGATGTGTCATGTACAATCTTGCAACTCTTCAACTGCTATGCGAACTCGCACAAGCCTTACGTACAAGGGAGTTATATGGGTTTTTTCGATGGCTTTCCAAAGTTTTATAAAACCAGCCAAACCAGTCCTTTCCCAGATCGCCTAAACTCTCGTCATATCGCAATTATAGAGCATAATGCTGATCTCATAAAAGACAAGCGAGTTCTCGATATCGCTAGTCATGACGGACGCTGGTCGTTTGCAGCATTGCAAGCAGGAGCAGCACATGTAACAGGCATTGAACCAAGGCAAGAACTTATCACCAATGCCATTGACACCTTCAGTGAATATGGCATCGAAACTTCACGCTATGAGTTCCTATGCGGCGATGTTTTTGATCACCTTAGCAACAAAAAATTTGACGTTGTTTTTTGCCTGGGCTTCTATTATCACACTATTCGTCATGCAGAGCTATTTGACCTGATTGAGCGAACTGGCGCTAAGCTTGTTATTATAGATACCGAGGTTACCCCTGTTATTGATGAATTGCCTGATGTCGTGAATAACGACCCTCGCCTGGTTTACGGAAATCCGTACGGAGTTCAACTTTTACTTGATAAGGTTGATGACCAGCAGATGGCCTGTGCCGACTCGCTCACCCGGAATGGTCAAACCATTGTTGGTCGCCCCTCTAGAAATGCCGTAAAGTTTATTGCCAAACACTTTGGCTACACTACCGAAACGTTTAATTGGAATGAGTATACGTCACTGAACCCCGAAGTAAAAAGCACGATGCATGACTATTCTGAGGGCTGGCGCGATACCTTTTACTGCTCAAAGTAACTATTACTTCATAAAAACCAAGCTCCCCACCTAAACAAGGGGGGGGGGGCACCTCCCATCCTGAGATCTCCATCGACAAAACTTATGACCGTCGTTGTTAGCCAGTCCCATTTACTCAGAGACATCTTCACCGATGGCGTACTTCTGGCAACCGCTGATATAACCAATTCCATCGTTACCGAACGCAAATTACAGACACACTCGACTGAGATCGAGAATCCATCAGAAAAGCGCTCCCAATGCCGCTGGGCTCCATTTCTTAATTACTAACTCTCCACTAATTTCGGCTCTCCCCTGCCGCTGCTTGGGTGTGTTATAGCGAATGTCGACTGTCTCAAAATGTAAACCCTCAAACACTTGGCGTATGTCCGGGTGATCATTGATGCCGACCATGGCCTTGCCTTTGCAGCGCCGCATAAAGTCGGCCATGCGCTCGTAATTCTCAAAGAAAAAGTCAACGCCATAACCGGCTGCCTGCCAGTAAGGTAGATCCATGTAATGGAAGGTATGAGCACGGTCGTAGCGTTCGGCACACTGTAGCGATCAACTAATCCCGGGCCCGACGTTAAGTTTTTCTCGGCCTGAGCCGGGGCCAGCCTATCGTTGAACCGGTGCGGTCGAATCCAGTTGTACCGATGCATCAGGTAATGACTGATGTCTCGCTGTGCTTCTTGGGCCGTCATGTAACCCACTGTCGGTATCCATTCAGTTTTCAAACTGCGAAACACACTCTCCATCGGCGCATTATCCCAACAGTTTCCACGACGACTCATGCTTTGGCGTATGCGGTAACGCCAGAGCCGTTGGCGAAATTGGCGATGCCGTATTGCGAGCCATGATCCGAGTGGAATAGCAGTCCTTGAGGCGTGCCACGCTGTGCGTAAGCCATGTCCAACACCTTGATCAGCAAGTCCGCGTCCGGTTTGCTCGACAGCGCCCAACCCACAATTCGGCGTGCGTAGAGATCCAGAACGACAGCCAGATAATGCCATTTCCCTTGAGCCCAGATGTACGTGATATCGCCACACCAGATCTGGTTGGGACCGACACTTCAAACTCTCGATTCAAGATGTTCGGAATATCCGATCGCTCAACCGTCGCTTGTTTGCAGACATGTGTTCCAGGACCGAAGTCGCTCAAAGTCCGGAATTCGACGCCTGAGACGGTGGGCGTCGTAGCACGAGCGAGTTATATCAAAGACCATGCAAAGCCAATTAATCGGCTCTTGGGCGCTCAGTTGATCAATCAGCGTGTGCGCTCGTGCTCTTCCGACATCAAGAGCGCGGTAGCCTTTTTTAAAATGGATTTCTCTCGTTCCAGCCGATTGATCCGGGCTTCCAACTCCTGAATCTTCTGCTGCTCAAGCGTCAGCGCTTTTGTTTGGGGAGTAATACCGCTGCGCTCCTGCTGGAGTTGGTTCACCCAGCGACGCAATGCGGACTCGACCACCCCGAGTGACCGACAGGCCTCGATATGGCTATAGCCTTGATCGAGTACAAGAACTGCGGCCTCGCGTTTGAATTCAGCGAAAAATGAACGACGCTGCTTGGTCATCAGGCACCTCTATCTGGCAAACATTCTTGCCTAAATGAGTGTCCGGTTTCATTAGACCACTACACATCGACCTGGAAATTGGCTTGCTCCATGACTCATCCTTGGATTCATTCACAGGTGGCAATTTAATGGCCACCCAATAGAGTCTGTCACTACCCTTTATCGCACTTTACAATGACCGACAGCCAGACGCTGCGGGAGTGCGCAGACCGCGCTCACAATATGAAGCCACCGCACGCACATTTTCTATCGACCAGTCCCCTGCTTATAAAGCAGCGACTTCGAACTTGAATGTTTTTTTATTCTTAGCAATGGACTTCACCAATGACCGCTTTTGGTCGAAAGCAGTCACTCCCAAGAACCGAATCTGAATGCAGCTACGCCTAGGGAGCGAAAGCAGTTCATAACAAAACGGTGAAGTCTCTCTCAGCTCGATGCCAAAAGCAGGCTAATTGCGGAAGCAATCCAAAAATTTGCGGAAGCGATTGCCCAAATCCCAGGCAATAAAAAACCCCGTAGACGTTAATCTACGGGGTTTTCAAGGGTGGAGGCCGAGGTCGGAATCGAACCGGCGTAGGCGGATTTGCAATCCGCTGCATAACCATTTTGCTACTCGGCCCCAAATGTCCAATGCCTGAAAAACAACACTGGACACGTACAAACTGGAACGGCTTGAGGATCTTTTCGATCTTCCTAACTCTTTATCTAACCTGTTGATTTATAAAGAGTTTTCCCGTTTCCTCGCTGAGGAATGGTCGCAATTATGGACGTGTTTTCCAGTCCTGGCAACTCTTATTCGATATTTTTTCTAGCGAGGGGTTTCTAAGGCTTTTCGGGCTGGAAGCGTCCGCTCCCTGCGCCGTGGCCAGGGGCGGATGATCCCATACATCCCCGGGCATTGCTCGCCCTGCATCGCACCACCCCGTAAGATCCGCTGCTGGCCCGCCCCCGAAGGAATCCCCATGAAGGCTTTCAACGACTACCGCCTGCCCACCCTGGATGCGTTGCTGGCCTTCGAAAGTGCCGCCCGCCTGAAGAGCTTCGAGCAGGCGGCCGAGGTCCTGGCGTTGACGGGCAGCGCGCTGCGCAAGCGTATCGCCGGGCTCGAGCAACTGCTGGGGGTGAGCCTGTTCGAGCGCCAGGGCGGTAGCTTGCGGCTTACTGCCGATGGCCAGTTGTACCTGGAACAGGTGGCACCGGTACTGCAACAGTTGCTGGACATTCCCCAGCACCGGCGCACCGTGCAGCGCAAGCAGCGGCTGATCTTGTGCAGCCCACCGACCTTCGCCCGGCAGGTGCTGATCCCGCGCCTTGACGAACATAGCCGGGGCCATCCGCAAATCGAGCTGCAGATCCAGCTCTCGGCGCCCTTGTCCAACACCAGCAATGGCCAATGCGACCTCGAGGTCCGTGGCGATAGCCTTGACGCGCCAGCAGCCAAGCGTTTGCTGGATGAACAGTTACTGCCAATGGCCGCCCCTGCCCTGCTCGCCCGGTTCACGCCCCTGCAACTGCCGGCGGACTTTGCCCGGCTGCCGTTGCTGCGTTCGCCCCTGGAACCCTGGCGACCCTGGCTGCAGGCCGCCGGCCTGGATTTGCCGGAGCCCGACCAGGGGCCGACCCTGCTGGACCTGGGCATGCTGCTGGAGGCCGCGGCCAATGCCCAGGGCGTGGTGCTGGCCCGTCCGTCCCTGGCGCGTAGCTGGCTGGCCCAGGGACGCCTGGTGATCCTCGGGGAAGTCAGCAGCCCGCCGTCCTACCACTACACCCTGGACATCCCGCAGCCCTCGCCCGCCGCCCAGGACCTGGCCCACTGGCTGCAACGCATCTGCCGCGACGCCGTGGTCCAGGGCAGCGCCCACACCCTGGGTTGAGGCTCGCCTTGCCGGGACCTGGGAAAAAACCGCCCGCACGCCGGGAATTGTTTTCCGCAACCTGTTCGGCCCGGCGCACTAGTCTGCTGCGATCCATCACACAGGAGTGCGCCATGCCCATCATCACCTGCATCGAAGACCTGCGCCGGCTGGCCCGGCGCCGGGTGCCGCGGATGTTCTACGACTATGTCGATGGCGGCTCCTGGAGCGAAAGCACCTACCACGCCAACCAGGCCGACTTCGCGGGGATCAAGTTGCGCCAGCGGGTGGCGCGCAACATCGACAATCGCTCGTTGCAGGTACACAGGCTGGGCGTCGACATGGCCATGCCCCTGGCCATCGCCCCCACCGGCCTGGCGGGAATGGTCCACGCCGATGGCGAAATCCTCGCGGCCCGGGCCGCAGCAGCGGCCGGCATCCGCTACACCCTGTCCACGGTCAGCATCTGCTCCCTGGAGGACGTGGCCGAAGCCACGGCCGCGCCGTTCTGGTTCCAGCTGTACGTGATGCGCGACCGCGACTTCGTCGGCCGGCTGATCGACCGGGCCAAGGCCGCAGGCTGCGACGCCCTGGTGCTGACCCTCGACCTGCAACTGAGCGGGCAACGGCACAAGGACCTGAAGAACGGCCTCAGCACCCCGCCCCGGCCGACGTTGGCCAACCTGCTGAACCTGCTGGGCAAACCGCGCTGGGTCGCCGGCATGCTGGGCACCCGGCGTCGACATTTCGGCAACATCATGGGCCACGTCACGGGCGTGCACGACATGCGCCAACTGGCGGAATGGACCTACCAGCAGTTCGATCCTTGCCTGAGCTGGGACGACATCCAGTGGATCAAGCAACGCTGGGGCGGCACCCTGATCCTCAAGGGCATCCTCGACGTCGAAGACGCCCGCCTGGCAGTGGCCAGCGGCGCCGATGCGCTGATCGTCAGCAACCACGGCGGACGCCAGCTCGATGGCGCACCCTCGAGCATCGCCATGCTGCCGGCCATTGTCGACGCCGTTGGCGGCCAGGCCGAAGTCTGGATCGACAGCGGTATCCGCAGCGGCCAGGACGTGATCAAGTCCCTTGCCCTGGGCGCCCAGGGCGCGATGATCGGCCGGGCCCACCTGTATGGCCTCGGCGCGCTGGGCCAGGCCGGGGTCAGCCAGGCCTTGCAGATCATCGCCAGGGAAATGGACCTGACCCTGGCACTTTGTGGCCACACTCGGATCGAGCAGATCGACCGGCAACTGCTGGTGCCCGGCAGCTATCCCTTGCCCTGAACCTGCCAACCAGGATGCGCTCGCTCAGCGGGCGGCCCAGGCGTTGAAGCGCTGCTCCAGGTCCTCGCCATGGTCGACCCAGAAGCCGGCATCCACCGCTCGCGCGCCCTGCAAGTTGGCTTCATAGGTAGGCAACTGCCGCTGCACCGAAGGCGGTAGCAGCCCCAGGGCCTGGCGGTGCACCGGCCCGTAGGGGATGTGCTGCGAGAACGCCTTCTGCGCCTCCGGTTGGCTGGCGAAGCGGATGAACTCCTCGGCCAGCGCCTTGTTCGGCGACCCCTTGACCACCGCCCAGTACTCCGGGTCGTACAGGCTCTGGGGCCAGAGGATGCTCAACTGCATGCCCTCCTTCTGGGCCATGGCGATCCGCCCGTTGTACGCGGCGCTCATCGCCACGTCCCCGGCCACCAGCCATTGCGGGGGCTGGGCGCCGGCTTCCCACCACTGGATGTACGGCTTGATCTGGTCGAGCTTGGCAAAAGCCCGGCTCACGCCCTCCGGGGTGCCCAGTACCTGGTACAGCTGGGCTGGCGCTACGCCATCGGCCAGCAGGGCAATCTCCAGGGTGTACTTGGCGCTCTTGCGCAAGCCACGCTTGCCCGGAAAATCCTTGAGATTCCAGAAATCGGCCCAGGACTCCGGCGCCCTGGCCAGCTTTTGCGGAGCAAAGGCCATGACCATCGACCAGACATAAGTCGCTACGCCGCACTCGGTCAGGGTGCCGGGTACGAACTGCCCCGGGTCACCAAACTTGCCCAGGTCCAGGGGCTCGAACAGCCCCTCGTCACAGCCACGCAGCAGCTCGGGGCTCTCCACTTCGACCACGTCCCAGCTGGTCTTGCCGACTTCGACCATGGCCTTGATCTTCGATAGCTCGCCATTGTATTCGCCGGCCACCACCCGAGCCGCGCCACTCTGGTTGAACGGCTGGAAGTACGCCTGTTCCTGGGCCTGCTTGGTCGCGCCGCCAAAGGAGATGACCGTGAGGTTCCGTGGTTCGGCCGCCACGCCGGTGCACAGCACCAACAGCGACCACGCAACACCGCAACGCAAGATACTGGACATGTACCCATCCTCGAATAAGCCGGTCCGCCCGCACGAACCCGCACTGCATGAGCCTGGCAACGACCGTAGCCACGGGCGGTACCGCGCCAGGCAAGAGCAAGCTCGTTCAGTGCCGTACCGCGGACCACAAGGCCCTGGCGGTGTTGCCGCGGGCGCCATGGACCGGTTCGTTGGAAGTATCCCGGGGCCCGGGTGCAGGGGCCGGCCAGGTCATGTTCGAAGGACAATTCATCGCTTGCTCCCTGTTGTTTTTGTAGGAAGAACAAACCGATCGGTAGTGCAGCGCCAGCACATCCCATATCAAGGGACAGGCGCATGCCGGGGCCATTGTTCGCCGAACCCCAGGTATCGAGAAACGAGGCTTTTAAGAGGCACAGGCAAGGAAAAAGCTGCCTTGCAGGCGCTCCCCAAGGGCCATGCCCAATGCCGGACAAGCCAGCTAGAATCTCTGCACCTTTGCCTTGCAAGCCGACGAGACCCGCCCATGAGCTACGACTTCGATACCCTGCACCCACGCCACGGCACCGGTAGTACCAAGTGGAGCCGCTACCCCGAGGACGTATTGCCGATGTGGGTGGCGGACATGGACTTCGCCGCGGCGCCGCAGATCATCGACGCCCTGCGCCAGCGCCTGGAGCATCCGCTGCTGGGCTACAGCGTGGCCCGCGACGAGCTGCGCGCGGCGGTCGTCGCCGACCTGTGGCACAAGTACGCCTGGCGCGTGCAGCCGGATGAGCTGATCTTCCTGCCCGGGGTCGAACCGGGCTTCAACATGGCCCTGCATGCCTTCGTCAAGCCGCACCAGCAGGTGGTGGTGCAGACCCCCAACTACCGGCCCCTGCGCCTGGCTCCCGGCAACTGGCAACTGCGCAAGATCGAGGTGCCGTTCCAGGCCACCGCCGAAGGCACCTACACCACGCCCCTGGCCGAACTGCGCCAGGCCCTGCAAGGCGCCGGCGCGCTGCTGCTGAGCAACCCGCACAACCCCCTGGGCAAGGTCTTCCCCCGGGAAGAACTGCAAGCAGTGGCCGAGGCCTGCCTGGAACAGGGCGCGTTGATCGTATCCGACGAGATCCACGCCGAGCTGTGCTTCGACGGTCGCCGGCACATCCCCACCGCCACCCTCGGCCCGGAGATCGCCCGGCGCACCATCACCCTGATGTCGGCCAGCAAGGCCTACAACGTCGCGGGCATGAAGACCTGCTTCGCCATCGTCCAGGACCCCGCCACCCGCCTGGCCTTCAACAACGCCCGCGCCGGCATGGTGGACAGCGTCAGCCCCCTGGGCCTGGAAGCCACCCACGCCGCCCTGACCCAGGGCGACGCCTGGCGCCAGGAGCTGATCACCTACCTGCAAGCCAATCGCGACTACCTGCTCGAAGCGCTGCGCACTCGCTTGCCGGGCATCGGCATGCACGCACCGCAAGGCACCTACCTGGCCTGGCTCGATTGCAGTGGCCTGGGCCTGGAAGATCCCCACGCCTTCTTCCTCGAACAGGCCAAGGTCGGCCTCAGTGCCGGGCTGGAATTCGGCGACGACTGCCAGCAGTTCGTGCGCCTGAACTTCGGCTGCCCACGGGCACTGCTGGAAGAAGGCATCCGGCGCATGGAACAGAGCCTGGGCCAGCGCTGACCCAGGCGCCACACCTAGCGCCTACCAGACAGCGATATGCGAGTCCGCCCGGGGCTCGGTGCCGCCACAGAGCACTGCGCTTTGCGGGTCGCGCAGGATGATCTGGCCGCGACCAAAGCGGCTCAGGTCATGGGCGACCTGGACCTGGTGCCCGCGCCGAACCAGTGCCTCGAGCAATTCGCCAGGGGCACTGTGCTCGATGGCGACCTGCTGCTGGCCCAGCCATTGCCAACGCGGGGCGTCCAGTGCCGCTTGAGGGTTCAGGCCGAAGTCCACCAGGTTCATAACCATCTGGACGTGCCCCTGCGGTTGCATGTAGCCGCCCATCACGCCAAAAGGCCCCAGGGGCACCCCGGCCTGGCTGAGAAATCCCGGGATGATGGTATGGAAGGTCTTCTTGCCCGGGGCCAGGCAATTGGCATGGGCCGGGTCGAGGCTGAACTCCTGGCCCCGGTTCTGCAAGGCGATGCCGCTGTCAGGCAGCACCACGCCCGAACCGAAGCCGTGGTAGTTGCTCTGGATGAACGAGACCATGTTGCCCTCGGCGTCGGCCGTGGCCAGGTACACCGTGCCACTGGCCTGGGGCTCGCCCGCCGTCGGGAGCCGGGCCTGGTCGCCGATCAGTGCCCGGCGGCGCCGGCTGTAGGCATCGCTGAGCAGGTCGCTGACCGCCACCCGCATATGGGTCGGGTCGGTGATGTAGTGCAAGCCGTCGCTATAGGCCAGCTTCAGGGCCTCCAGTTGCAGGTGCCAGGTGCGCGGGCTGTCGCGCTGGTCGAACTGGAAACCTTCGAGCAGCTTCAGGGCCATCAACACCACCAGCCCCTGGCCACTGGGAGGAATCTCCCAGACTTCATAGCCTCGGTAATCGATCTTGATCGGCTGCACCCATTGCGGCCGGTAATCCTGCAGGTCGCTGGCCCGCAGGTAACCGCCCGTAGCCCGGGAATGGGCGTCCAGGCGCTGGGCCAGCTCGCCGCGATACAGGCTTTCACCAGCGCTGGCTGCCAGCGCTTGCAGGGTCTGGGCCAGGGCCGGGATGCGGAACACTTCACCGGCCCGCGGCGCACGGCCCTCGATCAGGAAGGTCGCGAACCAGGGCTCCAGTACCGGATCACCCTGCGCGCTGAACAACTCCAGGGCCCGCTGCCATTGCAGGGCGACCACCGGCGACAACGGGAAACCGTCGCGGGCCAGTTCGATGGCCGGCTCCAGCAATCGGGCAAACGCCAACCGGCCAAAGCGCCGGGACAATTCGGCCCAGGCCGCCGGGCAGCCAGGTACGGTCACTGGCGTCCAGCCATGGAGCGGCATCCGCACATGTCCCGCGGCCTTCACCGCATCGATGTTCAGGGCTGCCGGAGCCTGGCCATTGGCGCTCAGGCCATGGAGCTGGCCCTGGGTCCAGACCAGGGCAAAGGCATCACCGCCCAGGCCGCAACCCGTGGGCTCGACCACTGTAAGCACCGCAGCCGTGGCAATCGCCGCGTCGATGGCGTTGCCGCCCTGGCGCAGGACCTGGATACCGGCCTCGGCGGCCAGTGGCTGGGACGTCGCGACCATGCCACGGCGAGCGAACACGCTCTGGCGTTGCGAGGCATAGGGATAGTGATGAGCGGAGAACTTCAACATGGCCAGAGCCCTTCCAGAGCGGATTGCGGCACACCGTCGAAGCAGTATGGACGGCAACGCCGGAGTAGCGACCGACGTTGCCCTGGCTGGACCTCAAAGGCTCAGGCAGATTTTCCCCAGGTGGGCGCCGGAGGCTTCATGGGCGAAGGCCTTGGCGATCTCGGCCAAGGGGAAGGTGCTGTCGATCACCGGCTTGATGCCGGTGGCTTCCAGGCCACGGACCATCTCCACCTGCTGCTGGCGGCTACCGACGATCAAGCCTTGCAGGCGCTGCTGCTTGGCCATCAGGGCTGCCGTGGGTACCGGCCCGGCCCAACCGGTGAGCACGCCGATCAGGGCGATGTGCCCACCGATCCGGCACGCAGTGATGGACTGGGCCAGGGTGCCCGGGCCGCCGACTTCCACCACATGATCGACGCCCCGCCCGCCGGTGAGCTTGAGCACCTCGGCGCCCCACTCCGGCTGGGTGCGGTAGTTGATGGTGTGGTCGGCCCCCAGCTCGCGTACCCGCGCCAGCTTGGCGTCCGAGGACGAAGTGGCGATCACCGTGGCGCCCATGGCCTTGGCCAGTTGCAAGGCGAAGATCGATACCCCGCCCGTGCCCAGCACCAGGACGGTCTCACCGGCCTTGAGACCGCCGTCTACCACCAGTGCGCGCCAGGCGGTGAGCCCAGCCGTGGTCAGGGTTGCGGCTTCGGCGTGGCTGTAGCCCTTGGGCGCATGGGTGAACCAGTGGCTGGGCTGGATCACCACCTGCCGGGCATAACCATCGACGCCGTCGCCAGGGGTGGTGCTGAAGTCGGCGATGGCCGGGCCACCGTCATGCCAATGGGGAAAGAAGCAGGACACCACCGCGTCGCCGACCTTGAACTCGCTGACGCCCTCGCCCACGGCCTCCACCACACCGGCGCCATCGGCCATGGGAATTCGTCCATCGACGGTGGGCAGGCCGCCGGTCACCACCGCATAGTCGTGATAGTTCAGGGAACAGGCATGGATCCGCACCCGGACCTGCCCGGCGCCGGGCTGGCCCGGGTCGGGCAGCTCGATGAGCTTCAGGTTGTCCAGGGATGCCGGCAGGCTGAGCTTGATGGCTTGCATGGGAGGTACTCCACAGATCGATAATCTTCCAGGGGGCTAACCCTACCACCGAACGCCTGGCTGTAGCCGCTGCCGCAGGCTGCGAGCACTGCATCGCCGGGATGCAGGTTTTCAGCCGCTACGGGTTCGACCCAAAATCGCCAGGCAAGGCCCTGCGGGCCTTTGCTCAGCTTCGCAGGCTCAGCAGCGGCTACAAGGCTCCACTCCCGGCCGCACAAAACACTGCTCGGTCACGGTCGCGCCCCATTGCTCGCCCACCTGTTCCTGCACCAGCACAAAACCCTGTTCCTCATACAGCGCGCGTGCCGCATCCAGGCCCTTGAAGGTCCACAAGCGGGTGGCTGCAAAGTTCCACCGGTCGCAGAACGCCAGCGCCTCGGCCAGCAGACGCCGGCCCAGTCCCAGGCCGCGGGCAGCCTCATCGAGAATGAAGCAACGCAGGATCGCCTCGCCGCCCTCGCCCTCCCCATCAATGGCGATGGAACCGACAATCCGCTCCTCCAACAGCGCCACCCAGACTTCATTGCGCGGGTTGTGCAAACGCCCCATCAGCTCGGCCATGTCCGCCGCCACCAGGCTTTCGAAGGGCTGGCCGAAGCCGGCCCGGGCGGCGTAGTAGCAAGCGTGCATCTCGGCGATACGGCCAATCACCCCCGGTCGGTAGCCCCGGGCGATGGTTCCGCATGCGAGCTGCTCGGGCGCCTCGCCCAGACGCACCGCGCGCAACGCACGGGCATAGTCGGCGATGCCCGCAGAAGCACTGCGCTGCTGTTCCGCGGTCAGGTGCGCCAGGGCCGCGGCCACCTGGGCCTGGGCGAAATGGTCGATGCCCTCCAGGGTTTGGCGCCCGCGGGCGCTGAGTTGCAGTTTCTTCGAGCGGGCGTCCTGTTCATGGGCCAGTTCACAGATCTCTCCCGCCTCCACCAGCTTGCGCACCAGGCGGCTGACGCTGGATTTCTCCAGCCCCAGCAGCGTCACCAGATCGCCGGCAGTCAAGGCATGGCCCTGGCCGATCTCCAGCAACGCATGCACCGCCGAGGGCGGGTAGTCGGTGCCGGCCAGGGTGGCTTGCATGAAGCCCAGCTCGCGGACCATCTGCCGGGACGCCTGGCGCAACTGCGGGATAAGGGAAGCGGATTGGCTCGACATAAGGGCGACCTCGCAAATGGGGTATTTAGTTGTACCTTACAACCATTTAACCCACAACCCTGGCTCAGGGTGACGACAAGCCCTGGTGGAGAGTAGTAAAAATTCAAGCACCCAATAATGAGAAGCATTACCATAAGCACCGATTTCGCCCACCTCGACCTCGGAACCCTTATCGATGGTGCCCACCCCTTCGCTCCAGCACGCCGTGGGCGAGCTCTACCTCCAGCATCACAACTGGGTGGTGCAACTGCTGCGACGCAAGCTCGGCAATCATGACCAGGCCATGGACCTGGCGCAGGACACCTTCGTGCGCATCTTGCGCAGCGAGCAACTGCCGGTGCTGCGCGAACCCCGGGCCTACCTCAACACCGTGGCCAGCCGCCTGTGCGGGCAGTATTTGCGCCGCCAGGCCCTGGAGCGCGCGTACCTGGAGACCCTTGCGCAGCTGGAGCCGCAGCACCAGCCCTCGCCGGAAACCCGACTGCTGGTCCTCGAGGCGCTGGACGCCGTGGGCCAGGTGCTGGACGGCCTGGGCAGCCGGGTGCGCGAGGTGTTTCTGCTGTCCCAGCTCGAAGGCCTGACCTACCCGCAGATTGCTGAACGCCTGCAGCTCTCGGTCAACGTGGTGCAAAAAGCCATGCTCAAGGCCTACCGCCATTGCTATGCGGCGGTGTACCCGGGATGAACGTCTTCCAGCCGGTGGACGATCAGGGCGCGGTGGAACAGCAGGTTCTGGACCAGGCCCTGGAGTGGTTGGTGCTGCTGCAATCGGGCATCAGCAGCCCCGAGCAGCAGGCCGCCTGCCTGGCCTGGCGCCGGGCCGACCCGCAGCATGAACTGGCCTGGCAGCGCCTGGCCGGTATCGGCCAGGACCTGCGCGACAGCACCCGCAGCCTGCCCGCGCCCCGCGCCCGGCAACTGCTGCAGGCTCGCAGCCACCCGGGGCGGCGCACCCTGCTCAAGGGCATCGTCGGCCTGGGCGTGGTGGCCGCCAGCAGTTGGAGCGTGCGCGAACGACTGCTGTTGCCGCAGCTGTTCAGCGACTATCACACCGCCACCGGTGAGCGCCGCCAGCTGCAACTGGCCGCTGGCGCCAGCCTGCAATTGGACACCCGCACCAGCCTCGATCAGCAGGCCAGCCCCCAGGGCTTGCAACTGCGGCTCAACAACGGCCGCCTGTTGCTGACCCTGGGCAACGCCGCGCCCGTGCAGGTCATCACCGCCGATGGACGCATCCAGCTCGCGCCGCGCTCACAACTGATCCTCAGCGTTGGCTTGCCGGGCATCAACGGCACCCGGGTACAACTGCTGGCCGGCAGCAGCTCGGTGAGTACCGCCCATGCCCCTGCGCTAAACCTGGGCCCGGGCCAGCAAGTGGATATCGCCCAACAGCGGATCGGCGCCCTGGCCGTCGTGCCCACCACGGCCAATGCCTGGACCCAGGGCCTGCTGATTGCCGAGCGTCGCCCCCTGGGCGAGGTGATCGCCGAACTCGACCGCTATCGCCCCGGCCTGCTGCGCTGCGCCGCCGAAGTCGCCGGTTTGCGGGTTTCCGGCTCGTTCTCCCTGAACCAGCCGGACGCCAGCCTCGATTTGCTGGCCAAGACCCTGCCGATTCGCATCCGGCGGGTAATGGGGTACTGGGCCTTCGTGGACGCGGCCTGATTTTTCCTCAGTTTTTTTCAGGACGGCGGCAGTTTTTTCAATCTCGTGCATCAAGACCAGGGAAGAAGCTGGAAAACAGCTCTGCGCCAACCCTTTCCAACCCACGGACTTTCCTTATGCACATTCGCCTCACGCCCCTTGCCGCGGCCTTGCGCCCGGTCGTCATCGGCCTTGCCATCGCCAGCTGCAGCCCGCCCCTGCTGGCTGCGGATATCCCGTCTGTAGGCTATGACATCGCGCCAGGCAACCTGGACCAGGTGCTCGGCGCCTTTGGCCAGCAGTCCGGGACCATGATCGCCGTCGACTCGAACCTGACCCAGAGCCTACGCAGCCCAGGCCTCAAGGGCCGTTTCGCGGTCAGCGAGGGGCTGCAACGGCTACTGGCCCCACTGGGTCTTGTGGCAGTGAAAGAAGGCGAAGGCTACCGGGTTCAAGTGGCCTCGCAGGTAGCCAGCGCCCCTTTACAACTGGGAACGACCAGCGTTATCGCTAACCAGTTGGGCACGGTCACCGAAGGCACGGGCTCCTACACTCCAGGCACCATCGCCACGGCCACGCGCCTGGTGCTGACGCCACGGGAAACACCACAGTCGATTTCGGTCGTCACTCGCCAGGTCATCGACGACTTCGGGCTCAACTCCATCGATGATGTCATGCGCCATACCCCGGGCATCACCGTGTCGACTTATGACAGTGAACGCACCAACTACTATGCCCGCGGTTTCTCTATCCAGAGCTTCCAGTACGACGGCATTCCCACCACACGCAGCAGCGCCTACTCGGCCGGCCATACCCTGACCGACATGGCGATCTATGACCGGGTCGAAGTGCTCAAGGGCGCCAGCGGCCTGCTCACCGGCGCGGGGGGCCCTGGCGGCACCATCAACCTGGTACGCAAGAAACCGACCAGCGAGTTCAAGGGGCATATCGACCTGGGTGCCGGCTCCTGGAACAACTATCGCTCGGAGATCGACCTCAGCGGCCCGCTCACCGAAACCGGCAACGTTCGCGGGCGGGCGGTAGCGGCGTATCAGGACAAGCAATCGTTCATGGACCACTATCAGCGCAAGACCAGCGTCTACTACGGCATCCTCGAAATGGACCTGACGCCCGACACCCTGCTGACACTGGGCGCCGACTACCAGGACAACAATCCGCGTGGCTCCAGCTGGTCCGGCAGCCAGCCGCTCTACGATGCCTCGGGCAACGCCTTGAAGATGTCACGCTCATTCAACAACGGCGCCAAATGGAGTCGTTGGGAACAGTACACCCGCACGGTGTTCGCGACCCTGGAACACAGCTTCGCCAACGGCTGGGTCGCCAAGGGACAGTACAACCATCAACTCAACGGCTATGACGCGCCCCTGGGTTCGATCACTCCCGATGACCCCGTTATCGGCTCGATCTACGCCAACAAGTTCACCGGTGAAACCACCAGCGATAGTCTCGACGCCTATATTTCCGGCCCTTTCAGCTTTGCCGGGCTTGACCACGAAATGGTGATCGGTACTTCGGCATCTCGTTCGCATTGGAAAGGCAAGGACTACGGCGCACCGACCTACTTCGGCAACGCCTACGATTTCTTCTCCTGGAACGGCAAGAGCATCGAGCCGGACTGGGGATCGCCAACCTCGCTCAACGATGAAGTCACCCGCCAGACCGGGATCTACATGACCGGGCGCTTCAGCCTCATGGATGACCTGAAACTGTTGCTGGGAACTCGCATAGCCAACTACCAGGTCACTGGCACCTCCGATGCCAAGGACAGCGGCAAGGTGATTCCCTACGCTGGCCTGACCTATGATCTCGATGACCACTTCTCGCTGTATGCCAGCTACAGCGAGATCTTCCTGCCGCAGACGCAGTTCCGCGACCGTAACAAGAAGATGATCGAGCCTAACGAAGGCAAGAACTATGAAGTCGGCATCAAGGGCGAGTTCTTCGATGGCCGCCTGAACTCCAGCCTCGCCTATTTCGAACTGCATGAAGAAAATCGCGCGATAGAAGACCTGGACTTCAACAAAAGCCAGGCCAATATGCTTGCCTATAAGCCCGTGACCGCTAAGACCAAGGGTTATGAGGCCGAGATATCCGGGGAGCTGATGCCCAACTGGCAGGTACAAGCCGGTTACACCCACAAGATCATGCGCGATAAGGCTGGGCAGAAGGTGTCGACCTGGGAACCCGAAGACCAGCTCAACTTCTACACCACCTACAAGCTCAGCGGCCCACTGGACAAGCTGACCCTGGGCGGCGGTGCCCGCTGGCAAGGCGAAGGCTGGCAGATGATCAACAACAAGCCCAAGAAGACCCAGGAAAAACTGTCCCAGGATCCTTACTGGCTGGTGGACCTGATGGCGCGCTATCAGATCACCGAGAATCTTTCCACCAGCCTCAACGTATACAACGTGTTCGACAAGCGCTACTACACCAACATCGGCTTCTTCGAGTCGGCTTACTACGGCGACCCACGCAACGTGATGGTCAGCACCCGCTGGAACTTCTGACCCAATCCGCCCGGCGCCCGCCGGGCGGTCATTGGAGACTCGACGAAAATCTATACGACCTTCCTGGCGACATCTGTTAAAACGCGGTTTTGATTCCTCCATGGTGCCCCCGCATGTCCCCGCCCCTGCTCCAGCGCCTTGGCCGTCGCTGGCTCCCCCTGCTGTGCATGGCCCTGCTGGTCATTGGCCTGCCGGCCAGTTGCGCAGTGCTGCAGCACAAGGAACGCCAGCTGGTGTTTCGCATCGAGCCTGGTACCGCCGGCTGGTTCCACGGCCTGCCGCAAGCGGTGCAGGAGTTGGAACTCAAGTCCAGCCGCTTCAGGGCCGGACAGAACCTCCACGCCTGGTGGTGGCCGGCGCAACGCGCCGATGCGCCTGCGATCCTCTACCTGCACGGGGTGCGCTGGAACCTCACCGGCCAACTGTTTCGCATCGAGCAGTTGCACGCCCTGGGTTATTCGGTGCTGGCTATCGACTACCGGGGGTTTGGCCAGAGCCACGGCGAGCTGCCCTCGGAAGCCAGCGTCTATGAAGACGCCCGCGTGGCCTGGGAACGCCTCAAGGTATTACAGCCCGAGGCGGGCAAGCGCCTGATCTACGGCCACTCCCTGGGCGGCGCGGTAGCCATCGACCTGGCCGCCGAGCTGGGTCGCCAGGCCGCCAGCGAACAGCGTCCGGTGGCCGCGCGCGGCTTGATCGTCGAATCCACCTTCACCACCCTGGGCGACGCGGCGGCGGCAGTGACCAAGACTTCGCTGCCGGTGCGCTGGCTGATGTCGCAGAAGTTCGACTCCATCGACAAGATCAGCGAAATCGGCATGCCGTTGCTGGTGGTCCACGGCCTCAAGGACGACTACGTACCGGCGCGCCTGAGCCGGGAGCTGTTCGCTGCGGCGGCACAACCCAAGACATTGCTGCTGGTGCCCGGCGGCACCCATAACAACAGCATGAACCTGGCCGGCAAGGACTATGCCGTGGCGATCGGTGCCCTGTTGAAGAGCCAGCCCGCCACCGGCCTGGCCAGCCAACCTTCGGCCACCCGGCACGAAACCCTGTAGCTGCTGCCGAGGCTGCGACAAGGCCGGCGGGCCTTCAGCTAACGATCTAGCAACACCGCCCTGGCGGGCGCTACACACGCGGGCGCAGCCTGGGGTAGCGACTACATCCAGGGCTTCATTGCGCGGTGGCGCGGGCGATGCGCCAGCTCGACCAGCCATAGAGCATCAGCGCCAGGGCCGCCAGGGCGCCGCCAGCCACGCCGACATAGGCGAACCCCAGTTGCCCGCCGACCCAGCTGCCGAGCAAGGCGCCGCCGCCGATGCCGATGTTGTAGATCCCGGAGAACATCGCCATCGCCACGTCGGTGGCGTCCGGTGCCAGGGTCAGGACCTTGGACTGCAGCGAGAGGCCAAACCCCATGATCGCCATGCCCCAGACCACGCTCAGGGCCACCAGCGACCAGACATGCCCGTTGAGCGGCAGCAACAGGCCCAGGCACAACATCAACAGGGCCACCGCCACCAGCAGGAACCCCTGGGGGCTGTGGCGGTGCAGGCGGCTGAACAGCAGCGAGCCGATGATCCCCGAGCCGCCGAACACCAGCAGCACCAGGGTCACCACGTCGCCGCCCAGGCCCGAGGCCACCTTGATGAAGGGCTCGACGTAGCTGTAGGCGGTGAATTGCGCCGTCACCACCATGGCCGTCAACACATAGGCCGCCACCAGCGCCGGGCGCTTGAACAGCAGCGGCAGGCTGCGCAGCGAACCGGAGTTCTGGCTGGGCAACAGCGGCAAGGTGCGGATCAGCCACAGCACCAGCAGAGCCGCCAGGCCGGCGATCACGCTGAAGGTGGTGCGCCAGCCCAGGGCCTCGCCCAGCAGGCGTCCCAGGGGAATGCCCAGGACCATGGCCAGGGAGGTGCCGGTGGCCAGCAGGCCGAGGGCCTGTACCTGTTTGCCCGCGGGGGCCAGGCGCACCGCCAGGGATGCGGTGATCGACCAGAACAACGCATGGGCCAGGGCGATGCCGATGCGACTGAGCATCAACAGGCCGAAGCTGGTGGCCAGGCTGGACAATATATGGCTGAGGATGAACAAGCCGAACAGCAGCGTGAGCAAGCGCCGGCGCTCGACGTTGCGGGTCAGCAGCATCACCGGCAGCGAGGTCAGGGAAACCACCCAGGCGTAGATGGTCAGCATCAGCCCGACCTGCTCGCTGGCCAGGTCGAAGCTCGCGCCGATGGCGCTCAGGAGCCCGACCGGGACGAACTCGGTGGTGTTGAAGACAAAGGCGGCCAGGGCCAACGCGATGACCGACTGCCAGTTACCTTGGGGTGTCGCCTGGGGATTGCTCATGTCGGGGTCGTACTACTCGTTCGAGGGTGGAGCGGATGATGGATCCGAGAAAACCGGGCCCCTGCCCGGCTGGTAGCGCTGTCTGGCGCCCACGGCGAGCGCAGCCAGGGTAATGAATCGCAGGTTAGCCAGGGGTCGGGTTGCGCGCGTTATCGAACACGCCCATGGCCAGCGCCACCACCTTGCGCAGTTGCTCGGCGCTGGTGCCATCCCGGGCTTGCACCGACAGGCCATGCAGCACCGTAGAGTAATAATCGCCCAGGGAAGTTGCATCGCCATGACCTGCCAGCTCCCCCGATTGCACCGCCGCCTGCAGCCGCTGGACGATGCTGGCGGTGCGCGCCCGCCGGTGCTCGGCCAGCCACTGGCGCACGCCGTCGTTGTCGCTGGAGCAGTTCACCGCCGAGGACACCACCATGCAACCCAGGGGCTGGCCTGGCCGGGCATAGAGTTGCACGGCCTCGTCGAGCAGGCGGGCGATGGCGGCACGGGCACTGGGCTCTTCGGCCAGCGCGCGGTCGGCGAAACCGCCCTCATGGCTCTCGTACAGCTCGATGGCTTCGCGAAACAGCGCCTCCTTGGAGCCGAAGGCAGCGTAGATCCGTGCCGAGGCGATGCCCAGCGCGGCCACCAGGTCGGCCATGGAGGTGGTTTCGAAACCACGGGCCCAGAACAGTTCGAGCGCCTGGCGCAACGCCTGGTTGCGATCGAATTCGCGGGGTCTTCCAGCCATGGGAGTCGGGTATCTCGTCAGGATGAGCGGCGATCGGTGGGGCCCGATCGGCGGCCGGCACGGGGCGCCGGGACGAAATGATATTAGATTTGCGCGCTCCCCGGGCCATTTTCCCTGCCCGGGGACGACGGTGGGGGCTCAGCCCGCCTGCTCTTCCAGGAACGGCAGCAAGTGGGCAAGGAAGGCTTCTGGTGCCTCCTCCATGATGAAGTGCCCGCAGTCCGGCACGATGGCGCCCCGCAGGTTACTGGCCCGGCCCTGCAGGGTCAGCAGCGGTGCATCGTTGGTGGCATGCTCGGCGCCGATGGCCAGCACCGGCATGTCGAGCATGCGTTCGGCGCGCTGCTGGTTCTGGCGCACGGTCTCGGGAATCGCCCGGTAGTAGGCGAAGCCCGCATGCAGTCCGCCAGGGGCGGCATAGGCCTGGATGTACTCCTCGGTGGCCACCGCTTCGCGGCGATGGGACCACTTGTCGAAGATGTAGTTGAGGTAGACCCGCTCGCGGCCGGCAATCAGCGCTTCCGGCAAATCGCGCAACTGGTTGAACATGAAGTGCCAGAGAAAGATGTTCTGCCCCGGCTCGACGAAGATCGGCGGCGCCTCGGCCAGCCCCGGGATCACCGCCTCGGTCAGCGCCAGGCGCTCCACAGCCTCGGGCCGGTCGCTGGCCAGGGCGTAGGCGACCCACATGCCTACGTCATGGCCGACCACGCTGTAGCGTTCGAACCCCAGCTGCTCCATCACTCGGTGCAGCACATCGGCCACGGCGCCGGTATCGTAGCCATGCTCCGGGCGATCGGATTGCCCGGTGCCCGGCGGGTCCACGGCGATGGCCTGGAAACCCCTGGCGGCCAGGGCCTGGATCACCTCGCGCCAGGCGTACCAGGTCTGCGGCCAGCCGGGAATCAGCAGCACCGGCCGGCCATTGCCGGCACTGACGCAATGGATCCGCTGGCCGTCGATGCGCACGTAGCGATGGGCCAGGCCGTTGGCATCGACCTGGGTGTTGTCGGTAAAGGCATTCATCAATAGTGATCTCCGTGGGAAAGGTTCAGGCGATGCCGAGCATGGCGTTGATCTGTTGGCGGTCGATGCGGGCACCGGCGAAGTCGTCGAAGATCCGTTCGGTGACGCGGATCATGTGGCGGTTGATGAACTCCACGCCTTCCCGGGCGCCGTCCTCCTGGTCCTTGAGGCAGCACTCCCACTCCAGGGTCGCCCAGCCGCCGTAGTCGTATTGCGCCAGCTTGGAAAAGATCCCCTTGAAATCCACCTGGCCGTCGCCGAGCGAACGGAACCGTCCGGCCCGCTCGACCCAGGAGCTGTAGCCGCCATAGATGCCCTGGCGCCCGCTGGGATTGAACTCGGCATCCTTGACGTGAAACATGCGGATGCGCTCGTGGTAGATGTCCAGGTACGCCAGGTAGTCCAGTTGCTGCAGCACGAAGTGGCTGGGATCGAAAAGGATGTGGCAGCGCGGATGCCGATCCACCAGGTCGAAGAAGCGTTCGAAACTGGTGCCGTCGTGCAGGTCCTCGCTGGGATGGATCTCATAGCACAGGTTGACCCCCTGCTCGTCGCAGGCATCGAGGATCGGCCGCCAGCGCCGCGCCAGTTCGGCGAACGCGGTCTCGATCAGGCCGTCGGGGCGCTGGGGAAAGGGAAACAGGTAGGGCCAGGCCAGCGAGCCGGAGAAAGTGCCCATGTCAGCAAGCCCCAGGCGCCGGGAAGCCCGCGCCGCCAGCTGCATGCGTTCCATGGCCCAGTCGGTGCGCGCCTTGGGATTGCCGCGCAGGGCCTCGGGGGCGAAGTTGTCGCACATCGCGTCGTAGGCCGGGTGTACCGCCACCAGCTGGCCGAAGATGTGGGTGGTCAGCTCGCTGATCACCAGGCCGTGCTCGGCCAGTTGACCCTTGACCTCATCGCAGTAGTCCTGGCTGTGCGCCGCCGTGGCTACATCGAACAGCCGCTCGTCCCAGGCCGGGACCTGCAACGCCTTGAAGCCCAGGTCGGCGGCCCAGCGGCCGATGCCTGGCAGATCGTCGAATGGCGCGGTATCGGCGCTGAACTGCGCCAGGTGCAGGCTGGGACCCTTGAGGGTTTTCATCGAACGCTCCTATTATTTGTCGATTGACAAAGAATAGGAACAAGCCGCTGCCAACGTCAACTGTTCAATCGCCGCAAAGGCCCTGGCGCAGGCCTTCTCAGCCATTGGAAAAAACGCCAGAGCCCAGGTGAATCAAAGTCTCCAGCACCATCGACGGAGCCTGATCGACGGCTGAAAAAAAGCCCGCGAACAGGGTCGCGGGCCGCTTTGGCGCAGTGGCGCGAGGTCATTCGCTCGGACGGCGATAGACCTCGCGACCGGCGAAATAGGTGCTCAATACCTGGGTGCCGGCCAACTGCTCATCGGGGACCTGGAATACATCGCGATCGAGCACTATCAGGTCGGCCTGCTTGCCCGGGACCAGGCTGCCGATCTGCTGTTCCAGGCCGATGGCGCGGGCGGCATTACGGGTGTAGGCGTAGAACATGGCCTGGCGGTCGATACCCTCGTTCTTGTTCAACACCCCCTTGGGGCCCTTGCGACTGACCGCCTGGGCGATGGCCTTCCATGGTTCGGGCGTGCTCACCGGCCAATCGCTGGCACCGGCGATGGTGGCGCCGTTCTTGAACAACGAGCGCGCCGGGTACATGAACTGAAACTGCATGGCCGTGATGTAGGGCTTGAGCAGGTCGATGCTCAGCTCATCGGCGGAGGCCCAATACAGCTGCATCGAAGCGATCACGTCCAGCGGCTTGAAGCGCGCGAATTCCTTGGGATTGACCATTTGCAAGTGGGTGATCGAGTGCACCACGCCGCTATGGCGCTGGCGCCGGGCTTGCTCGATGCCGTTGAGCGACTCACGCACCGCGCGATCGCCGATGGCGTGCACATGCACCAGCCAGCCACGGGCGTCGGCGGCGCTGACCAGCTCGCCGAAATGCGCCGGGTCGATCAGCAGCTCGCCGCCCTTTTGCGAGTTCTTGTAGGGCGTCAGCAAGGACGCGGTCTGGGCCGGGAACTCGGCGACGCCATCGGCGAAGATCTTGATCCCCGGCAAGCTCAGGTTGGGCACATCGAGAAACTGCCGGCGCACCTGGTCCAGCACCGCAAGATCCGCTGGCCGGCTCTTGGGATTGGCCACCATCAGCGCAGCGACCCGCAGCTCCAGTTCGCCTTGCTCGGCCAGCGCCTTGTACACCGGCAAGACGCCCACGGTCTGGGCCGTGGGATGCATGGCGAACAGCGCGTCACTGGGTACCGCGTTGGCCGCCGGATCCATCAGTGCGGTGATGCCCAGGCTGTGGTTCAGGTCCCTGGCGGCACGCCCGGCCTCGAGCATCTGTTCGAAACTCGGCGCCGGTACCTGGGAGGTCAGGGCCGAGAGCCCGGCATCGGCAACGAAGCCATTGGGCGTGCCATCGGGATGGTGACCGATGGTCGCCACCGCCTCGCCCGTCAGCGCCTTGACCCGCTGGGCGTCGATGCCGGCGCGCTTGAGCATGGCGCGGTTGGCCCAGCCGGTGTGGTAGTCCCAGCCGACGAACAGGATCGGTGTATCCGCCCACTCGCCCTGGTTGAAGCGTTGCTCCAGCGCATCCACCTGGCTCCAGTAGGTGGAAGGAAAACCGCTGACGCTCAGGGTATCGCCATGGCGCGCCTTGCCGTCGTCGCGCCAGCCGCGCAGGCGCCGCTCCAGTTCATCCAGCGGCAACTGCTGGCTTTCCAGGTCCGCGGCCTTGAGCTTGAGACCGCCGAAGATCGCGTGGCTGTGACTGTCGATGAAGCCGGGCATCAGCACCTTGCCCTGCAAGTCGACCACCTGGGTGCCGGCCGCCTTGAGCGCCAGCACCTGGGCGTCGCTGCCGACCTTGACGATCCGCCCCTGCTCCACCGCCAGCGCCTGCTGCAGGGGCCGGCCCTGCTCGGCGGTAAACACCTTGCCGTTGTAGAGCAGCAGGTCCACTGCCGCCAGGCTCGGCAGCGATATGCAAGCCAGCGCCGAGGCCAGCGTGATCTTCAGAGCGTTTTTCATTGTCGTTGACACCCCTTGGTCAGAATGGCCACGAGACTAGCCAAGCCCGGGGGGATTTAAGAATACTGCGCCGAGCAACTCATTCTTTCCAAAGAGGCAAGACCCATGGACCAACTGGGCGCCATCAGCATGTTCGTCGCCACCGCCGACCAGGGCAGCTTCACCCGCGCCGCCGCCTGCCTGGGCAAGACCACCTCGGCCCTGACCAAGGCGGTGACGCACCTGGAGACTCAACTGGGCACGCGGCTGTTCGAACGCTCCACGCGCCGCATCGCCCTGACCGAGGCCGGGCATCTCTACCTGGCCAGTGCTCGCCAGGTGCTGTTCCAACTGCAACAGGCCCAGGAACACATCGACCAGCTGCAACAGCAAATGTGCGGCACCTTGCGCCTGGTGGCACCGCCCTCCTTCGCCCCGGCCTTTCTCAACGCGGTGTGCTACCGCTTTCTCGAGCTCTACCCGCAGATGCGCCTGGAAGTGGAGCTGACCGACGAGTTCGTCGACCTGCTCGCTGGCGGCTACGACCTGGCGGTGCGCGACGGCCCGGTGGACCTGCCGGACCTGATCGCCCGGCCACTGACCGCCAACCGCATCCTGCTCTGTGCCAGCCCGCGCTACCTGCAACGCAAGCCGCTGGCGGTGACCCCGCAGACCTTCCACGAACACGACTGGCTGATCTTCCGCCACCCGGCGCTGAACCCGCACTTCTGGCGCTTCAGCCTCGGGGGCCAGCAGCATCGAGTGGCCCAGCCCTTGCCACGGCTGGCTAGCGACAACTACGATTTCCTGTTCGGCGCGCTGCTGGCCGGCCTGGGCCTGCAACTGTGCCCGCAGTGGAGCGCGGCGCCCTACCTGCAACGCGGCGAACTGGTGCAACTGCTACCGGAGGCGGTGCTCGATCCGGAGCAGTTCGGCCCGCGGATCCACGCGATCTACCCGGTGCACCGGCGGCAAACGCGCAAGCACCAGGCGTTCATCGAATGCCTGAAAGAGTACCTGGACCAGCAGCACTTGCACTGATCCGCGCTGCCGTCAGCCGCCTTGCTGCAGCACCGGGATCAACCGCGCCGGCTTGACCGACTTGAACGAGAAACTGGAGTAGATCTCCTTGACCGCCGGCAGGGTCTGCAGCACTTCGCGGGCGAACTCGCCGAAGGACTCCAGGTCCCTGGCCAGCACTTCGAGGAGAAAGTCATAACGCCCGGAGACGTTGTGGCAGGCGATGATCTCGGGGATGTCCAGCAGCCGTTGCTCGAAGGCCCGGGCGGTCTCGCGGGAGTGGGATTCCATCATCACGCTGACGAACGCGGTGACGCCATAACCCAGGGCCTTGGGCGAGAGGATCGCCTGGTAGCCGGTGATCACCCCGCTCTCTTCCAGGAGCTTGACCCGGCGCCAGCAGGGCGAGGTGGTGAGCGCGACACTGTCGGCCAGTTCGGCGGTGGTCAGCCGTGCGTTGTCTTGCAGCGCGACCAGCAGGGCTTTGTCGGTACGATCCAGTCCAACGGGCATATTTTGCCTCTTTATCTTGTTTTTATGGTTTTTTATTCCAATCGAGCGCTTTTACAGGGGCAAGATTAGAAAATACTGCGCCGGATTTGAGCATAGCATTAGAGCAAATCAGGAGCGTCCACCATGAACAATAAAAACAGTGACCTTGGTTTTTCCACCCGCGCCATCCATCACGGCTACGACCCCCAGCAGCACCAGGGTGCGTTGATCCCGCCGATCTACCTGACATCCACCTTCACCTTCGCCACCGCCGAATACGGCGCCGGCTGCTTTGCCGGCGAAGAGCCCGGCTATTTCTACACCCGTATCGGCAACCCGACCCTGGCCCTGCTGGAGTCACGCATGGCCGACCTGGAACACGGCGAGGCCGCGGTGGCCTTCGGCTCCGGCATGGGGGCCATCGCCGCCACCCTCTGGACCTTGCTGCGTCCGGGGGACGAGATCCTGGTCAACCGTACCCTCTACGGCTGCACCTTCGCCCTGCTGCACCACGGCCTCGGTGAATTCGGGGTCAAGGTGCGCCATGTGGACATGGCCGAGCCAGGCCAGTTGCAAGCCGCCATCAGCCCCGACACGCGGGTGATCTACTTCGAATCGCCAGCCAACCCCAATATGCAATTGGTCGATATTGCCGCCGTGGCCGCGATCGCCCACCAGCACCGCGACCTCACCCTGGTGGTGGACAACACCTACTGCACGCCCTACCTGCAGCGCCCCCTGGAACTGGGTGCCGACCTGGTGCTGCATTCGGCCACCAAGTACCTGAGCGGCCACGGCGACATCACCGCCGGCGTAGTCGTCACCCGCCAGGAACTGGCGCAGAAGATCCGCCTGCAGGGCCTGAAGGACCTGACCGGTGCCGTGCTGTCGCCCCAGGATGCCTTCCTGCTGATGCGTGGGCTCAAGACCCTGGCCCTGCGCATGGACCGCCACTGCGCCAACGCCCTGGCCGTGGCTCGCTACCTGGAGGCGCATCCGCTGGTGCAATGGGTGGCTTACCCCGGCCTGCCGTCCTTCGCCCAGTACGCCCTGGCCCGGCAACAGATGAAATTGCCCGGCGGCATGATCGCCTTCGAACTCAAGGGTGGCCTGGCCACCGGCACCCGTTTCATGAATGCCCTGCAACTGTTCAGCCGGGCGGTGAGCCTGGGGGATGCCGAGTCCCTGGCCCAGCACCCGGCGAGCATGACCCATTCCACCTACAGCCCCGAGGAGCGCGCCGAGCACGGTATCGCCGAAGGCCTGGTACGCCTGTCGGTGGGCCTCGAGGACATCGACGACCTGCTGGCCGACCTCGACCAGGCCCTGGAAGCCTGCGCCGCCACCGCGCCGCTGCTGGCCTTCGGCAAGGCGCTGCCCTGAACCGGACCAGCTGCAAACTACCACCCGGATGGCCGCCGAGCCGGCCATCCATGCAGCACCCGCAACACCCTTAGAACCGTTACCCACAGGAGTGGAACCAACAATGAGTCGTATCAATAACAAAGCCACCCAACTGCTCAGCGCCATGATCCTCGCCGGTCTCGCCTGCCATTCCCTGGCCGCCGACACCATCCGGATCGGCATCGCCGGGGCCAAGACCGGCCCGGTAGCGCAATACGGCGACATGCAGTTCAGCGGCGCGCGCATGGCCATCGAGCAGATCAACGCCAAGGGCGGCGTCGACGGCAAGAAGCTCGAAGCCGTTGAATACGACGACGCCTGCGATCCCAAGCAAGCGGTGGCCGTGGCCAACAAGGTGGTCAACGACGGCGTCAAGTACGTGGTCGGCCACCTGTGCTCCAGTTCCACCCAACCGGCCTCGGACATCTACGAGGACGAAGGCATCGTGATGATCACCCCGGCCGCCACCAGCCCCGAGCTGACCTCCCGTGGCTACAAGATGGTGTTCCGCACCATCGGCCTGGACAACGCCCAGGGCCCGGCGGCGGCGCGCTACATCGCCAAGCTCAAGCCCACCAACGTCGCCGTGCTCCACGACAAGCAGCAGTACGGTGAAGGCATCGCCAGCTCGGTCAAGGACATCCTTGGCAAGGAAGGTATCAAGGTGGCGATGTTCGAAGGCATCAACGTCGGCGAGCGCGACTACTCCTCGCTGCTGACCAAGCTCAAGCAGGCCAATGTCGACTTCGTGTACTTCGGCGGCTACCACCCGGAAATGGGCCTGCTGCTGCGCCAGGCCAAGGAAAAGGGCCTGACCGCGCGCTTCATGGGGCCTGAGGGCGTGGGCAACGACTCCATCTCGCAGATCGCCAAGGATGCCTCCGAAGGCATGTTGGTGACCCTGCCCAAGTCCTTCGACCAGGACCCGGCGAACAAGGAGCTGGTGGCAGCCTTCGAAGCCAAGAAGGAAAACCCCAGCGGCCCATTCGTGCTGCCATCCTACTCGGCAGTGCAGGTGATTGCCGGCGCCATCGCCGCAGCCAAGAGCGAAGATCCGGAGAAGGTCGCCGAGGCGATCCACGCCGGTACCTTCAAGACCCCGACCGGGGACCTGAGCTTCGATGAAAAAGGCGACCTCAAGGACTTCAAGTTCGTGGTCTACGAGTGGCACTACGGCAAGCCCAAGACGGTTGCCGGGGAGAGCGCCGGCCTCTGACCGGCACTGCGAGGTGCCCCGCGCACCTCGCTGCAACCAATGGTGCCGGCCGCACAGGCCGGCACCGTCCATGCTAGGCCCCGGGCAACTGCCCCATCGCCAGTTCCTGCGCGGTGCGCTCCATCGCCCGACGGGTCTTGTCCACCAGCTCGTCGATATCCGCCCGAGTCGCTACCAGGGCCGGGGCCATGATCATCCGGCCCAGGGTCGAGCGAATGATCACCCCCTCCTCGAAACCCAGGGTGCGACAGCGCCAGGCGATGTCGTTCTCGTTGGCGAAGCGCTGGCGGCTGGCCTTGTCCTTGGCCAATTGCAAGGCGGCCACCAGGCCGGTGCCCTGGATCTCGCCAATCAGCGGATGGTTGCCGAACACCTCCCGCAGGCACTGCTGCAAGTACGGGCCGGTATCGTCGCGGACCCGGTCCACCACGCCCTCGTCGCGCAGGGCCTTGAGGTTGGCGATGGCCACGGCCGCCGCCACCGGGTGCCCGGAATAGGTCAGGCCGTGGGCGAACACGCCACCCTCCTCCACCAGCACCTGGGCGATGCGCTTGCCCAGCACCAGGCCACCCATGGGCACGTAGCCACTGGTCAGGCCCTTGGCGATGGACAGGGTATCGGGCTCGAAACCGAAGTGCTGGTGGGCGAACCACTGGCCGGTGCGCCCGAACCCGCCGATCACCTCGTCGGCGCACAGCAGCACGTCGTACTGGCGGCAGATGCGCTGGATCTCTGGCCAGTAGCTTTGCGGCGGGAAGATCATGCCCCCTGCGCCCTGGAAGGGTTCGGCGATGAACCCGGCGACGTTCTCAGCCCCAAGTTCAAGAATCTTTTCCTCCAACTGCCGGGCGCAACGCAGGCCGAACTCGGCCGGGCTCAAGTTGCCCTCATGGGCGAACCAGTAGGGTTCGTCGATATGCGCGACATCCGGAATCAGCCCGCCCATTTCATGCATGAACTTCATGCCGCCCAGTGCCGTGGCCGCGAGCGTCGAGCCGTGATAGCCGTTCCAGCGGCCGATCATCACCTTCTTCTGCGGCTGGCCGAGGATCTGCCAGTAGCGGCGCACAGTACGGATCAGCACCTCATTGGCCTCGGAACCGGAGTTGGTGTAGATGGCGTGGCTGTAGTGCCCCGGCAACAGGCTGAACAACAGCTCGGACAACTCCACCACCGCCGGGTGGGTGGTGTGGAAGAACATGTTGTAGTACGGCAGCTGTTCGAGCTGGGCCGTGGCCGCGGCGGCCAGGTCCTTGCGCCCATAACCGAGGTTGGTGCACCACAGGCCGGACATGCCATCCAGGTAGCGCTTGCCGTCGTTGTCCCAGAGCTGCAGGCCCTGGCCACGCACGATCACTCGTGGGCCCTCGGCGTTCAGGGCCTTCTGGTCGAGGAAGGCGTGGATATGGTGCGCTGCGTCCAGATCCTGGTAGTCCCGGGTGCTGCGTTGCGGCTGGGGATTGGAAGCACTCATGGTCGTTCTCCTGCACTGTAGGTGGATTGCTCGGAAGGGTTTGTCGGGGCGGCCGGCACCAGGGGTTCGGGGACGAACAGCGGCTTGTGCATCACCAGCTTGACCCAGAGCACGGCGATCAACGAGATGATCCCCAGCACCACCCCGGCGCTGCCGAAGATCCGCGCAGTCATCTCCGGCGCCGGCGAAGCGTGGTAGATCGCGAACAGCATGCCGCCGATACCCACCACCTGGGGCCAGGGATAGAACGGCGAGCGGAACGGCCGGGGCGCGTCCGGATAGCGCCGGCGCAGGGCGATCACGTCGATGTGCACGATGATGTAGGCCAAGAGCCAGGCCAGGGCCGCGGCCAGTAACAGCAGGCTGACCGAATCCGGGTCCTGGCCCAGCAACAGGATCGGCAGGCCGGTGATGGCGGCGATGAACAGCACCGCTACCCAGGGCGTGCGGGTACCCGTGCTCAGGCGCTTGAACTGGGGAAAGGCCTGGCCGTTCTGGGCCATGCCGTAGAGCATGCGAGGCAGCGCCGCCAGTGACGAGTTGACCGTGCTGCAGGTGGCGGTGAGCACCGCGCCCACCAGGAACGCCTTGCCGGTCTCGCCGAACACCGTGGTGGCGAACAGGAAATGCGGCAGCGGATCGCTCGCCAGCTGGTCCCGGGGGATGCACAACAAGGCGCCCAGGCAATACAGGGTGATCACCAGGAAGATCAAGCTCAGGCCGATGATCATCGAGCGCGGGATATTGCGCTCCGCACGCTTGGTCTCCTCCACCAGCGGGCAGACGAACTCGGCGCCGACGAAACCCCAGATGGCCATTGCCGCCAGGGCCAGCGCCCCGAAGTGCAGCGGGTTCCAGCCCTGGTCCAGGGGCAGTTGCAGGTCGGCCTGGGGACTGCCGATGGCCCCCAGGCCCAGGGTCAGCAAGATCACCACCATCACCACCGCCAGCACCGTCTGCAGCTTGGCGAACACGTCGATGCCCAGCAGGTTGAGCACGGTGAAGGTGCCCAGCACGCCATAGGCCACCACCATGGGCGGCAGCGCGCCGGGGTAGACCTTGCCGATGATCAGGTCCAGGAGCAGCAGTTCGGCGGACAGGGCGAACATCGCCACCACCATGTAGCCGGAGAAGGTCGCGAGGATCGCCGGGAAGTGCCCGATGGCCACCTCGGTGTAGCTGCTCAGGCTACCGGCCCGGGGCACCAGCAGCGCCAGTTCGGAAAACGACAAGGCATAGGTCAGGGCCAGCAGGTAGGCCAGCAGCAGCGGGATGAAGAACCCCATGCCAGCCATGCCTGCGCCTTGCAGCATCATCACCATCACTCCCTGGGACACCACCAGGCCCACGGCCACCGAGATCAGCGAACCCAGGCCCAGGACCCGGCGCAAACCACCCTTGGCGGCGGAACCCGTGGCCCCGTCCAAGACATTCGTCGTCATGCCACATACTCCGTTCTTATTGTTGTGAGCCTGCCGCCAGGGCGGCAGGCGCGACGGCACCCGCACGGCGCCGCAAGGCATCGAGCAGGATTCAGCGCAGCTGGAACCAGGTGGTCTTGAGCTGGGTGTATTTATCGAAGGCATGCAGCGACAGGTCGCGGCCGAAACCCGACTGCCGGGCCCCGCCAAAGGGCACGGTGACGTCCAGGGCATCCATGGTGTTCACCGACACGGTGCCGACCCGCAGCTGCCGGGCCACGCGATGGGCCCGGTTGAGGTCGTCGGTCCACAGCGAGGCCGCCAGGCCGTAGACGCTGTCGTTGGCCAGGGCGATGGCCTGTTCCTCGCTGTCGAATGCGCTCACCGCCAGCACTGGGCCGAACACCTCTTCGCGGGCGATGCTCATCTGCGGCTGGACACCGGTGAAGATGGTCGGCTCGATGTAGTTGTCGCTGTCATCGATCCGCAGGCGCCGGCCACCACAGGCCAACTGCGCGCCCTGTTCCCGGGCCCGCTCGATATGGGCCATGACACTGGCAGCCTGGCGTGCATCGACCATGGCCCCGGCGCGGCTGGCCGGGTCCAGGGGATTGCCGGGGCGCCAGTCCCGGGCCTTGGCCAGCAGGCGCTCGACGAATTCATCGTGGATGCTGCGCTGCACCAGCAGTCGCGAGTTGGCCGAGCACACCTCGCCCTGGTTGTAGAAGATGCCGAACGCGGCCTTCTCGGCGGCCAGGTCCAGGTCCTGGCAATCGGCGAACACCAGGTTCGGGCTCTTGCCGCCACACTCCAGCCAGACCTGCTTGAGGTTGGACTGCGCCGAATACTGCATGAAGTACTTGCCCACCTCGGTGGACCCGGTGAATACCAGGCAGTCCACATCCGGGTGCAAGCCCAGGGCGCGCCCGGCCTCGGGCCCCAGGCCCGGTACCACGTTGAGCACGCCTTCGGGCAGGCCGGCCTCCAGGGCCAGCTCGGCCAGGCGCAGGGCCGAGAACGGCGATTGCTCGGCGGGCTTGAGCACCACCGAGTTGCCGGCCGCCAGGGCCGGTGCCAACTTCCAGGCGGCCATGTCCAGGGGATAGTTCCAGGGCACCACCGCAGCGACCACCCCCAGTGGCTCGCGGCGGATGCTGACATGGCTGTCGGCCGCGCCGGGGGCTACCTGGTCGTAGAGTTTGTCGATGCTCTCGGCGTACCAGGCGAAGACGTTGGCGGCGCCAGGCACATCGACATTCCAGGCTTCCATCACCGGCTTGCCCATGTTCAGCGAATCCAGCAAGGCCAGCTCCTCGCGGTGCTCGAGCAGCAACTGGGCCAGGCGCAGCAGTACCCGCTTGCGCTGTCCGGGGGCCATGCGCGCCCAGGGCCCCTGTTCATAAGCCTGGCGGGCGCTGGCCACTGCCAGCTCGACATCGTCGGCATTGCAGGCACTGACCTGGGCCAGCACCTGGCCGGTGGCGGGGTTGATGGCGTCGAAGGTCGCGCCTGACCGCGCCGGCTGGCGGCGTCCGCCGATCAGCGCCTGGTCTATGAATGTCTGTTGGGCAGCCCGTTGCTGCCAGTAACGAAGATCGAACACGCTGCATGCCCTCGTCGGCCGTTGCGACGGCCTGGTTGTTATAGGAGTTCAAGGCGATGGTGCGTCACTGGGGAGCGGAGGAAAAATACTAAAAATATGCTCCAGTCCCATGAAAAAGCTCTGTAGCAAGATAAGCCTCGACAGCCCGTCGCAGAGCCCTCGCGAACCGCAGCCCGGGCTGGCGCGCGGGGCTGTGCCAGGGTCGGCGGACGAGATCGATTCAGGCCGGTTGCGCCAGCCAGTCCGCCAGGCGCAGCAGCAGCGCATCGCAGGCCGCGAGCTGCTCCAGGCTGATGAACTCATCCGGCTTGTGTCCCTGGTCCATGCTGCCCGGCCCACACACCACCGTGGGGATGCCGGCCTCATGGAACAAGCCGCCCTCGGTGCCGAAGGCCACGGTGCCAAACTCCCGGGAACCAGTGAGCAGCGCCAGCAGTTCGGCAGCCTCGCTGTCGGGCGCGGTGGCCAGCCCCGGATAGGCACTCAAGGGCTGCAGGTCGATGGCGGTATCGGCGTGCACGGCGCGCATCCCGGGCAGCAACTGCTGCTGGGCATAGGCTTGCAACTCGTCCACCACCTGCCGGGGGTCGAAGCCCGGCAGGGTGCGCACCTCGAAATCGAACTGGCAATCCTGCGGCACGATGTTCAGTGCCCGGCCACCAGCGATGATGCCGGTCTGCAGCGTGGTGAAAGGCGGATCGAACCGTCGGTCATGGTGCTGCGGCTGCGCCAGGCGGGTGCCGATCTCCCCGAGCTTGCCGATCAACCGCGCCGCGTACTCGATGGCGTTGACCCCCTGGGGCGCATAGGCCGAATGACAAGCGGCGCCCCGCACCTGGCAGCGCATGGCCAGCTTGCCCTTGTGCCCCAGCACTGGCCGCAGCTCGGTGGGCTCGCCAATCAGGCACAGCTTTGGCCGGTGCGCTCGGGCCTGCAAGCGGGCGAGCATCGGCCTTACGCCGAGGCAACCCACCTCCTCGTCATAAGAGAACGCCAGGTGCACGGGTAGCCGCAACGGCTGCCGGAGCAAGGCCGGTACCGCCGCCAGCACCGCGGCGATGAACCCCTTCATGTCTGCCGTGCCACGCCCGTACAGGCGCCCTTCATGCTCGCTCAGCACGAAGGGCTCCACCGTCCAGGCCTGGCCATCCACCGGGACCACGTCGGTGTGGCCGGAGAGCACGATGCCGCCACGGTCGTCGGGACCGATGCTGGCGAACAGGTTGGCCTTGGTGCGCTCGGGGTTGTAGATCAGCTCGCTGTCGACCCCGAGGCCCGCCAGGTAATCGCGGATGAAGGCGATCAGCTCCAGGTTGGAATCACGACTGACCGTGGCGAAGCCCACCAACCTTGCCAGCAGTTCACGGCTCGACGGCTCATTCATTACCCGGCACTCCATAGGTGGGGGCCGCCGTGGGGTCCAGGGCCCGGGTCAGGTAGTCCTGCATCTGCGGGCGATAGGCTTGCCACAGGTCATTGAGCTGGCCGATGGGGTTCTCTTCGGCCCAGTCCACCCGCAGGTCGACCACGGGCCAGGTCAGGTCGTCCACCACCATCAGCGCCGCCGAATGCACCGGCCCGGCCTCGCCGCCGGCGCGCATCGCGGCGTGCATCGCCGCCAGCAAGCGTTCGGCGAGCATCCCCGGGGTGCCCTCGAAGGCTTGGACCATGGCCTCGATGACCTCGGTCCCGGCCAACAGGTTGCCGGCCGCCACGCACTGCTCGCCAGCCACGGCGTTGTGGGTGCCCAGGGCCTGCTGGCCGCTGAACAGCGCGGTGCGCCCCTGGTCGTCGATTACCGTGACCTGGCGGTATTGGCTCCAGCCATTGCGCCCCAGGGCCTGTTGCAGCGCCTGCTGCGGTTCCAGCTTGTGGCTCTCCAGCAGGTCGAGGATCTGCGGGCCCAGGGCCGGCAGGGTGACGTTCTGGGTGGCTACCGCCCCGACCCCGGCCCGGACCCAGGGACAGCGTGCGCCCACGGCGATGCTCGAGGAACTGATGGCAATGCCCAGCTGGCCGGTTTCGGCGCAGCGCCCAACGATGGAAAAAGTCATGGTAACTCCTTGGCCCCAAAAGGCCCCTGGGACGCGCCGAGCGGCGCCGCCAAACACCACAGCACGGCACTCACTCGGGAATCACCGCGATCACGTCGATCTCCATCAGCCACTGGGGCTGGCCCAGGGCCGCGACCACCAGGCCGGTGGAGATCGGGAACACGCCCTTGAGCCACTTGCCTACCTCCTGGTAGACCGGCTCGCGATAGCGCGGATCGGTGAGGTAGGTGGTGGTCTTGACGATATGGGCCAGCTCGCTGCCGGCCTCTTCCAGCAGTTGCTTGACGTTCTTCATCGCCTGTTCGGCCTGGGCTCGTGGATCGCCGAGCCCCACCAGGTTGCCGGCGAAATCGGTGCCCACCTGGCCCCGGACATACACCGTGTTGCCGGCGCGCACCGCCTGGCAGAGGTCGTTGTCCAGGGTCTGGTTGGGATAGGTGTCCTTGGTGTTGAACATGCGGATACGGGTATGGACTGGCATCAACGGGCTCCCACGGAACTGAAGGCATGGACGCTGGACCCGGCCGGCTCGCTGCCGTAGGCCTGGTACTTGCGCTGGGTGGCGATGTGATCGGCGATGTGCCTGGCGTCGTGCCAGACACCCCAGATGAACGACGAACCGCGCCGCGATAGCCACGGCAGGCCGAGGAAGTAGATCCCCGGCTCGCGGGACACGCCGCGCTGGTGCAAGGGCTTGCCCTGCTCGCTGAAGGTGTCGACCTGCAACCAGGAAAAATCCACGGCATAACCGGTGGCCCAGATGATCGAGGTGATGCCCGCGGCCCGCAGGTCCAGCTCGAGGATCGGCCGCGTCACGCACACTGGGTCCGGCAGGCGTCGCCGGGCTTCGGGTTCGGCCGGCAGGTCGAGGCCGTTGCGGGCGATGTAGGCGTCGGCGGCATCCAGCAGGGCCAGGTAGTTCTCGTCGCCCCGGGCCAGGTTGTCCACCAGGTCGGCCTGGAAGCTCACCCGGTCGCCGTCGAAGGCCTTGGTCAACCCCACCAGGGTGATTCCCTGGTGGGCCAGGGCGCGGAAGTCGATGGTCTGGCCGCCACGGGCACCACTGACGGCGATAGTCACGTGCTCGCGGCCGGGCTTGGCGATCTCGGCGTCCCACTCTCCCAGGACCCCGAGCCACCAGCAGAAATCACGGCCGCGGTAGGCGCGTGGCGGCCGGTCGTGAGCGCCCACCGACAGGTACACCTGGCGGCCGGCACGTTGCAGCTCATCGGCGATCTGCACCCCGGACGATCCGGCGCCCACCACCAGCACCGCGCCTGCCGGCAGTCGTTGCGGGTTACGGTAGTCGGCGGAGTGGATCTGCAGGAGCCGGGTATCGGCAGGAGCGATGGGCGGGATCACCGGGCGCTGGAACGGCCCGGTGGCCGCTACCACCCGATTGGCCTGGATCGGCCCCATGGACGTCTCGACCGTGAAGCCGGGACGACCGACGTTGCGCTGCACCTGGCGCACTTCGACACCGGTGCGGATCGGCGCGTCGACCTGGCGGGCATAGGCTTCGAAGTAGTCCGCCACCTGGTCCTTGGTGGCGAAGGCGTCGGGGCCCAGGTCGAATTCCAGCCCCGGGAAACGGTCGTGCCAGGCCGGGCCGTTGGCCACCAGCGAATCCCAGCGGCCACTGCGCCAGGCCTCGGCGATGCGCTTGCGCTCCAGCACCAGGTGCGGCACGCCCAGCTTGCCCAGGTGCTCGCTCATGGCCACGCCGGCCTGGCCCGCACCCACCACCAGGGTATCCACGTGTATTTGTTCAACGCTCATGTCTGTGTCCTTCTGCGAGACGGCAGGCGCCGGCGGAAGGCTCGGCGCCTTGTTTCAGAACCCGGGTTGTCAAGTCGGATGCGCAGATGGTGCGACAGGCGTTGGCGCAGGAAAATTACTAAATATGTGCTCGCTGCAGAGCAAAAAACGAGGCAGGTCCCTGGGGACTCGAGACCCGCCAGCGCGGCGCGGTATCAGTTGTCCGGGCCGCGAGCCCGGGATGTGCGCGGCACCATCGCCAGGGCCACGGCGGCCACCAGTTGCGCCTGGGTATAAGGTTTGACCAGGCGTGGCAACCCGACTACCTCATCCCCCAGGTGCCGGGCGTAGCCGGTGGCCAGCACGATCGGCAACTGTGGGCGCAGTTGTCGAACCGCCGCCACCAATTGCGCACCATCCATGCGCGGCATGGCCATGTCGGTAATCATCAGGTCGATGCCCGGGTACTGCGCGAAGGTCTCCAGGGCCTCGGCCCCGGAAGCGGCGCGGATCACCCGATGGCCCAGGTCCTCGAGCAACAACGTGGTGCTGTCGAGCACCAAGGCATCATCATCCACCAGCAGTACGCACAAGGACCTGACCACCGGCCCCGATTCCCCTGTCGGTTGCCGGGACGCGCGGGCCTCGCTGCGGTTGGCCAAGGGTAGCCAGAGCTCGGCGGTGGTGCCCTGCCCCTTGCAGCTCTTGAGCATCAGCCGGCCACCCAGTTGCTCGGCCAGGCCATGGACCATGGACAATCCAAGCCCGGTGCCCTTGCCCAGGCCCTTGGTGGTAAAGAACGGATCCGTAGCGCAAGCCAGGGTCTGTTCATCCATGCCTTCGCCGCTATCGATCACTGCCAGGCAGACGCAGGGTGGCTGGCGCAGGTCGACGGCACCAGGCATCCGGGCCTGGATCAGGATCGCGCCACCGGCGGGCATCGCATCACGGGCATTGGCCACCAGGTTGAGCAGCGCCAACTCCAACTGGTTGACATCGACCTGCACTGCGGGCAGGTCCTGGGGTACGTCCAGCTGGATCGTGACCTGCGGTCCCACGGAGCTGCGCAACAGACCATCGAGCCCGTAGACCAGCGGGTACAGGTCGACGGCCTCGGTCTTGAGTTCCTGCCGGCGGGCAAAGGCCAGCATGCGTTGGGTCAGCGTGACGCCGCGCTCGGTGCCCAGCAGCGCGTTGTCCACCAGGCGCGACAGCCTGGGATCTTCGCCGATGCGCTTGCGCAGCAACTCGAGGTTGCCGCGGATCACCGTCAGCAGGTTGTTGAAGTCATGGGCGATACCGCCGCTGAGCTGGCCGATGGCTTGCAGCTTCTGGGACTGGAACAGCGCCTCGCGCGCCGCTTCCAACTCCTTCTGGGCCGCGACCACCTCGCTGATATCGCGGGTGATCTTGGCGAAACCCAGCAGCTCGCCATTGTCGGCGCGGATCGGATCGACCACCACATGGGCCAGGAACTGCGTACCGTCCTTGCGCATGCGCCAGCCCTGCTTCTCGAAGCGCCCTTGGCGCACGGCGATCTCCAGGGTATTGCGCGGTTCGCCGGCGGCCCGGTCCTGGAGCGTATAGAACAGTGAGAAATGCTTGCCGATGATGTCTTCGGGCGCATAGCCCTTGATGCGCTGGGCGCCCGGGTTCCAGCTGCTGACCCGGCCCTCGGGGTCGAGCATGTAGATCGCGTAGTCGGTCACGCTCTGCACAAGCAGGCGAAATTGCTGCTCGCTCTGCTTCAGGGTCTGTTCGGCACGCCGCTGCTCGGTCATGTCGCGGGTGATCTTGGCAAACCCCAGCAAGAACCCCTGGGGATCACGGATCGGATCGATCACCACATGACACCAGAACCGCGTACCGTCCTTGCGCAGTCGCCAGCCTTCGCCTTCGAAGCGGCCCTGGTCGGCGGCCACCGCCAGCGCCCGGTCGGGCAATCCGGCCTGGCGATCCTCAGGGGTGTAGAAGCAGGAGAAATGCGCGCCGAGGATCTCCGCTTCCTGGTAACCCTTGAAACGCCTGGCACCGCTGTTCCAACTGACGACCCGGCCGTGGGGGTCGAGCATGTAGATCGCGTAGTCCACCACGGCGTCGACCAGCAGGCGGAACCGATCGTCGCTCAGGGGGTTGCAAGGCGCAGGCTGATCACTCATGACGGCTTCCGTTATCGATATCGTAGGAACAGGAGCAAGACCGGCAGCCATGCCGCTGGCAACTCGCACAGCCGGGGGCGCGGGCCTGCCCACGGTCCCCTCATCGCATGCATTGGCCGATGACGCAAGAGCACAAGCGGCCATCCGGCGAAAATCCATTTCCGTGCTTTCGATCTGTGGACACTGAAGGCACAATGCGTACCTTTTTGGCTGGCCCTGCCGGAGATCGCCCAATGATCAAGACGCCTTACTACCTCATCGACAAACAGAAGCTGCTGGTCAACATGCAGAAGATCGCCTATGTGCGCGAGCAATCCGGCGCCAAGGCCCTGCTGGCCCTCAAGTGCTTCGCTACCTGGTCGGTGTTCGACCTGATGCAGCAGTACATGGACGGCACCACCTCCTCGTCGCTGTACGAGCTCAAGCTGGGCCGGCAGAAGTTCGCGGGCGAGACCCATGCCTACAGCGTGGCCTGGGCCGACGATGAGATCGAGGAAATGCTCGATAACTGCGACAAGATCATCTTCAACTCCATCGGCCAGCTGCAGCGCTTCGCCGAACAGTCCGCCGGCAAGGTCCGCGGCCTGCGGGTCAACCCCCAGGTAAGCAGCTCCGACTACCTGCTGGCCGACCCGGCTCGTCCATTCAGCCGCCTGGGCGAATGGGACCCGGCGAAGATCGAGCAAGTGATCGAGCAGATCAGCGGCTTCATGTTCCACAACAATTGCGAGAACGGCGACTTCGGCCTGTTCGACCAGATGCTGAATCACATCGAGGAGCGCTTCGGCCACCTGCTGCACAAGGTCGACTGGGTCAGCCTCGGCGGCGGCATCCACTTCACCGGCGAAGACTATGCCCTGGATGCGTTCTGCGCCCGGCTCAAGGCCTTCTCCGAAAAGTACGGCGTGCAGGTGTACCTGGAGCCCGGCGAAGCGGCGATCACCCAGAGCGCCTCGCTGGAAACCACCGTGCTCGACACCCTGTACAACGGCAAGCACCTGGCGGTGGTGGACAGCTCCATCGAAGCGCACATGCTCGACCTGCTGATCTATCGCCTCAATGCCAAGATGGCCCCCAACGACGGCGAGCACACCTACATGGTCTGCGGCAAGTCGTGCCTGGCCGGCGACATCTTCGGCGAGTACCAATTCGAGCGTCCGCTGGCCATCGGCGATCGACTGTCGTTCGTTGACGCGGCGGGTTACACCATGGTCAAGAAAAACTGGTTCAACGGTCTGAAAATGCCGTCCATCGTCGTGAAACAACTCGACGGTAGTGTCGAAGTGGTTCGCGAGTTTGGTTTCGAAGACTACCTGTCCAGCCTTTCCTGAACGGGCAGGTAATTAAGGAGAAGTAAGTAAATTGAAGAAGAATGTTCTTATCATTGGTGCAGGAGGTGTCGCCAAGGTGGTGGCCCACAAGTGCGCGCAGCACAACGACGAACTCGGTCGTATTGCTATCGCGTCGCGCAACATCTCCAAATGCCAGGCCATCATCGACAGCGTAAAGGCCAAGGGCAGCCTCAAGGTGCCCGCCGATATCCAGGCCTTCTCGCTTGACGCTCTGGATGTCGAGGCGACCAAGGCGCTGATCCGCGAGACCGAATCGCAGATCGTCATCAACGTCGGTTCCGCCTTCCTCAACATGTCGGTGCTGCGTGCCTGCATCGATACCGGCGTGGCCTACCTGGACACCGCGATCCACGAAGAGCCGGGCAAGATCTGCGAGACCCCACCGTGGTACGGCAACTACGAGTGGAAACACCTCGAGGAATGCCAGCAGAAGAACGTCACCGCCATCCTCGGCGTGGGCTTCGATCCGGGCGTGGTCAACGCCTACGCTGCCCTGGCCAAGCAACAGCATTTCGAGCGCATCGACTCGATCGACATTCTCGACGTCAATGCCGGTTCCCATGGCAAGTATTTCGCCACCAATTTCGACCCGGAAATCAATTTCCGCGAATTCACCGGACAGGTGTGGAGCTGGCAGGACAGCCAGTGGACCAGCAACACCATGTTCGAAGTCAAGCGTACCGACGACCTGCCAGTGGTGGGCTCGCAGAACCTGTACCTGACCGGCCACGATGAAGTGCACTCGCTGTCCAAGAACCTGCAAGTGCCCAACGTGCGCTTCTGGATGAGCTTCGGCGAGCATTACATCAACGTGTTCACCGTGTTGAAGAACCTGGGCCTGCTCTCCGAGCAGCCGGTCAAGACCGCCGAAGGCCTGGAAGTGGTGCCGCTCAAAGTGGTCAAGGCCGTGCTGCCCGACCCGGCTTCCCTGGCCCCGGGCTACACCGGCAAGACCTGCATCGGCGACCTGGTCAAGGGCACCAAGGACGGCCAGCCGCGCGAGGTGTTCATCTACAACGTGGCCGACCACGAGCAAGCCTACGCCGAGACCGACAGCCAGGGCATTTCCTACACCGCAGGCGTGCCGCCAGTCGCCGCCGCCCTGCTGGTGGCCCGTGGCGAGTGGGATGTGCAGCGCATGGTCAACGTCGAGGAGCTGGCGGCCGAGCCGTTCCTCAAGGCGCTGGACGTGATGGGACTGCCGACCCGCATCAAGGACGAGCATGGCGACCGTCCGTGGGACGCCGTCATCTAAAGTAGTCCCCAACGCAGGGGGCGCCCACCGCGGCGCCCCCTGCCCCGCCGGCGACACATCTTTCGTTTGTGCGCCGCTTTTGCATTTCCGTGCGACAGTTCCCCTTTCCGGGGCTCCCGCAGCCCTCCTGCGCAGTGTTAGCTTGGCAAGGTTTCTGTCTGGCCTATCAGACATTCCCTACCCACCTCCTGCAAAGGAATGCCCTGCGTAATGGACTTTTCCCTCAAGCACCTGGCCACGGCCACCCTGATGCTCGCCAGCCTGTCGGCGTTTGCCAACGTCGCCCAGGCCAACATCACGCCGCAACAGAGCGCGGCCATCCTCAAGAACTTCAACGACGCCTCGGTCAAGGACTTCCGCCAGTTTATCGGTGAGGTCGCCAAGAGCCAGCCGGGCAAGAGCGCCCACCTGGCCCCGGCCATCGATGGCTTCCTGGCCGGCAAGACGCTCTCGGCCGAGCAGCAGAACGAGATCCATCGCCTGCTCGGGCTCTATGCCCGGGTCAAGTACGGCAAGGCCGCCACTGAAACCCTGCGCGAACTGGTGGCCATCCCCACCTTCCGCGTGGATGGCGTGCCCCAGCACGAGAACCCGGAATTCCTCAAGATCGCCGACAAGATCAAGGGCCTGGCCCAGGGCTTCGGCCTGGCGTTTCGCAATGTCGACAACCGCGTCTACGAGATCTCCCTGCCCGGCAGCGGCGACGAAGTAGTGGGCATCCACGCCCACGCCGACGTGGTGCCGGTCACCCCGGAGAACTGGGTGCTGCAGGACGGTACCCGGCTCGACCCGTTCAAGGTCACGCTGATCGGCGACCGGATGTACGGGCGCGGCACCGAGGATGACAAGAACGGCATCGTGGTGGCGCTGTACGCCATGAAGATCGTCAAGGAAGAGCAGTTGCCCCTGGCCCGCAACTTCAAGCTGCTGGTGGACACCACCGAGGAAACCAGCGGCGATGCCATCCCCTACTACTTCGAACACAACCCGGTGCCCAACTACAACCTGGCGCTCGATGGCGGCTACCCGGTGGTGATCGCCGAGAAAGGCTATGGCACCGTAATGGCGACCTTCGCCCAGCGTGCCGCCGAGGGCACGGGCGCGCAGATCACCCACTTGACCGGCGGCCTGGCCACCAACCAGATCCCCTCCACCTCGGTGGCGACCCTGGTGACCGAGCAGCCGGCCGAACTGGTGGCCAGCCTGCAGAAGGCCGGGGCCGAGTACGTCAAGCGCCACGGCGGCAACTTCAAGATCGACGCCCGGGTGCAAGGCAAGGACGTGCTGCTGACCGTCACCGGCGTGTCCGCCCACTCCTCCGAGCCCGAGTCCGGGGTCAATCCGGTGGCGCGGATGCTGGACTTCGTCCACGGCCTGGAGGGCAAGGTGGCGCTCAAGCACAACTCGTTCACCGACGCCGCGCACTACCTCGCCGACAACTGGGGCCTGGACTACGAAGGCAAGAAGCTGGGCGTGGGCTTCTCGGACGCCTTCATGGGCCCGCTGACCACCTCGCCGACCCTGGTCAGCGTGGATGACAAGGCGCTGAAGGTCGCGGTGAACCTGCGCGTGCCCAAGGGCAAGGCGCCAGAGGCGCTGAAGGCGCAGATCAGCGACAAGCTGGAGGCCTGGAGCAAGCAGAACCAGGTGGCGGTGCAGTTCAATACCTCGGTCGCCGCACCGATGTACCGCAATCCCGAGGGCGAATGGGTCAAGGCGCTGCTGGACGTGGCCAGCGAGAACCTGGGCATGGCCCACAAGTTCGGCACCTCCGCCGGGGCGACCTCGGTACATGAACTGCCCAACGGCGTGCAATTCGGCCTGGCGCGTCCGGAGGTGAAATACACCGGCCACACCGACAACGAGTTCAAGACCGTGGAGCAGTTCCTGCTGGACCTGCAGATCGTCACCGAGATGGTCGGCCGGGTCGGACAGCTGCCCAAGCTCTAGCCGTCCCCTTGGCACTGGCCCCTGGGGCCAGTGCGCCTGCCTCAGTCGCCCGCAGCGTCCTGCGCCGGGCGGCTGACATCCCGCAGCACCGCGATATAGCCCCGATAAAGGTTTTCCACCGGCAGCAGCCCTCGGGCCGCCAGCTGGCGATGGGCGCTGCGCAGGTGATAGAAGGGTATGCGCACGTAGAGATGGTGTTCGATGTGGTAGTGGATCCCGTGGGGGCCGAAGACGAAGGTCTGCCAGTTGGGCGCCACGATGCTGCGGGCGTTCTGGCTCTGGTCGGCGTTGGCGGGCAAGCCCGCATGCTCGAGGATCGCCCGCACGCGCCCCATCAGCGGCAACAAGGTGATGGCCGGCAGCAACCACAATCCCAGGTAGAGCCATGGATGCCCGGACCAGGCCAGCAGTCCCAGCAGCAAGCCATTGCCCACCAGCATCGACAGGACTTCGCCGAGCACCTGGCGCGGCGACTTGTCGACCTTGGGCAGGCAGTGGCGGTGGTCGCCGCGAACCAACTTGAAGGCGCTGATGAAGTACCCCGCCCCACACAGGTCCGCCGCCAGGCGCAAGGCCAGGCGCCGCCGAGGCAATGGATAGTCCCCGATGCCGAACACCGCCACCACCGGATCGTCGTGCAGCATGGGCTGGCGATGATGCTTGAGGTGCCCGGCCCGATAGGTGCGCAGGGACAGGAACAACGGACCGGCGGCCAGCCATTGGCCGACCCGGTCATTGGCCGACTGACGACGCAACAGCACGCCATGGGCGCTCTCGTGCATGATCACCGCCAGCGCCAGCTGGCTGCGGGCGATGACCAGCGCCGCCAGCAGGTACGTCAGGGGGTGCGGCCAATAGGCGGCACAGGCGAATGCCGCACCGATCAGGCCCCAGTCGGCCAGCAACGCCAACAGGCCGATCCAGGGCTTGAGGACGAACCACTCGGCGGCGGGGGTAAAGGCGCGCAATGCCAGGTTGGCCCCGGCACGCGATTCAAGCTGGGACACGGCGAATGCTCCCTTGTCGGTGAGTGGCCAAGGCGCAGGCCAGGGCCAGTAGCAGGCCGCCAGCGACGTCGACCAGGGTGTGCTGCTTGAGGGTCAGGGTCGACAGGCAGATCAACAGGCCGCTGCCGGCGACCAGCCATTTGCCACGCCGGCCCCACAGTGCTCGGCAGGCCAGGCAAGTCACGGTTACATGCAGGCTGGGAAAACCGTTGCAGGCCAGGTCCAGTTGCCACATCCGGCTCAGTCGCTGCTGCAGGAAGCCGCTGCCGAGTTCGCCGAGATCCGGCCGGGGCACCTGCTCGGGAAACAGCCAGAAGCACAACAGGCTCACGACGAAGGCGATACCGGTTGCGTTGCGCAAGGCCTTGAAGCCCTGTTGGCTGGCGTAGGCCGCCGCCAACAGCACAAAGGGAAAGAACAGCACGTAGAGAAACCAGGACTGGGCCACGAAAGGAATCAGCTCATCCAGCGGCGTGACCCAGTGATAGCGCGGCGTGACCAGGCGCTGCAGGCCGATGAACGCGCCCAGCCCCAGCAGCAAGCCAAACGCCGCCGCCAGGGCCTGCCGAGGATTGGCGGACCCCAGACGCGGCCAGGAGCCGGTCATGGCTGTCGGCTCGCCGCGGGCATGGGGACATGGCGACTCAAGGCGGCGCCCTCACAAGCCAAGCAGATGGTTGGCCCAGGCATCGATCCGTGCCTGGGCCCGCTGGTTGCCCGACATCACGTCAGGCGCTGGGGCGAGCGCGCTCAATTGCTGCGCCGCCGCACTCACCTGGCGCCGAAAGTCGGCAATGTCGCCGCGCCAGGTCACCACCCGGTGCAGCAGTTGCAACCGGCTGGCCCGGGCCGCATTGCTGGCCTGCTCCGGCTGGTTGCTCACCACCAGGATGATCGGCCGCTGGTAGACCCGGGCGATGGACAGCGCCGCCATGCCGGGTGCCGATACCAGCAGTTGCGCCCGGGCCGCGCGGCTGGCCCAGTGCGGGTCGACCCCGAGCCAGCCGTTGCGCCCGGCATACCCCTCGCCCACCAGGTGCCGATCCAGGCCGGCATCGCCCAGGCCGGCCTCCAGGGCATCGGCCAGCCCGGGTTCGCGAAAGTGCGGATTGAGGTACACCGCCGCGCCCACCGCGGCCGGTTCCTGCACCGCCTCGGCCAGGGCCACCGGGGTCGGCAGGCGATACAGCGCTCGGGCCACGGTATCGTCGATCTCGTAGGCAAAATCGTGCTCGATGCGCGCCCGCGCAGCGTTGATCTGGCACCCGACGATCCAGGCGAACAACCGCCCGAACTGCCGTGGCCACATGCCGTCGAAGTTGTTCAGCAACGCCACCTTCAGGCTCGCGCCGTACACATGCACCACCTTGCGCCGCCAGCCCGGCAGCATGCCCATGTACAGCAACGCCGGGTGGAAGGAGTCGTTGACCACCAGCTCCACGCCGCGCAAACGGCGCCGCAGCTGGAGGATATCGCGCAGCATCCGCCCGGGACGGAACAGGTACTGGGCGACATTGCGATTGGTGGCCCGGCGCAGCATGTTCTGCTGGCTGTCGAACTGCACCGCATAGTGGCGGGAAAGGACCTCGGCCTGGACCCCAAAACTGTGCAGGAAGCGCTGGCCCTGGTCCGACGTGGTCAGCACCTCGACCTGGGCGCCGGCCGCGCGCAGCGCATGCACCAACAACTGCGCGCGCATCAGGTGGCCACGGGCATCGGCGGTGGCGAGATAGAGAATGCGTGGAGTCATCGAATGGCGCCGCGCCCACCGCCCAGCACCCAGCCGGCCAGGTACATCGCCAGGGCACCGGTCACGCCAAAGCTCGCATCGACCCGGCGGATATCCTTGAGCAGGCGCGCCAGGTGCACGGTTTCATGGGGGGCGACAATGCGTTGCAAGGTGCCCTGGCACAGGCGCACATGGGCTTTTTCATCGGCCAGGACCTGCGACAGCAACGGATACAGCCCATGCTCGGCGCCGATGACCGCGCAGTGGCGGCTCAGCACCCGTTGCGCCATCTGTTCGGCACACAGGCCGGTGGCATAGGCCGGCACCAGCAGGCCATGCTCGAAATGCCCCGCATAGCGACGGGCCAGGCGCTGCCAGCGCAGGATCTTGCGCCGGCTGAGCCAATCCGGTTCCAGGCGTGCCGTTCCTTCGCCGCCACGTTCGCCCAGGGCCGCGGCGAACAGCGTCACGTGCCGTTGCTCATCGGCCAGGTGCCGCTCGACCTGGCGCTCGAGCCAGGGTGGCGACTGCGGCAGCAACTCATCCAGCAGCGCACGTTCGGTGGCATCCTCCCCAGCCAGGTAGATGCGCAGCAGCAAGCGCTCCCCACGCACGCTGCGATGCAGGCGCTGCAGGGCGACGCGCTTGATACGATCCACCAGGCGCGCCTGTACGGCTCCCAACCCACGGGGCCGGGGCATGTCCAGGCAACTGAAGTCCGCTTGGCTTGCAAGCGCTTCGCCAGCACTCATGGCACGGACTGCGCGGTGTCCACGCCCTGGGTCGCAGTGGTGGCCGCCTGGGCGCTGCGATGCCAGGCCAGGATCAGGCCGATGAAGCTGTCACGCATGAAGGCCGTACCGCTGGCAGTGGCCCCGGGGAAACTCTGCTCCTGGCCGTTGTAACGCAGGTAGCCCTTGCCATTGACCGCGCCCAGTTCCAGGCGGTCGTGCTTGTGCAAGCCACGCTGGCGCACGTCCTCGAGCAAGGGGCTGTCCTCCAGGCCGAAGACGAACAGCTGGCGCTGGACCACCCACCGCGGAATCTGGCCACTCAAGGCTTGCAGGTCGAGGTTCCAGGTGCCCTGCTCCAGCACCTGGTCCAGCGGCAGGCTGCCTGGTTGCCTCGAGCTGAAGCGGGCACGCATCAGCGACTTCGAGACCCGCCCGACCCCCAGGCCGATGGTGATGTCATCGGCCGTCGGATTTTTCTCGTCGCTGGGACGCACCACCACCAAATAGCTGGCGACCCGGGCGGCGATCGATGGCTGCGCCAAGACCTTGCGCGCCAGCTCGGGATTGAGCAGCACGTGCTCGTCACGCCCCTGATGGACGCTGATCTGGTAAGGGTCCAGGGCGATATCCCGGAAGGTGCCACGCACCGGCGCATGTACATAGGTGTCGGCCTTCCAGGTCTTGCCCGAGCGCCGCACCAGTACCTGCAAGCTCAAGGGCACGCGCTGGCCGTCGCTGGCAATGCCGCTGCCATGCAGCAGCACGTCGCCGATCACCCCCTTGCCGGCAGGCCGGGCCTCGACGCTGAACACTATGGTGCGCGCCTGCGGGTCAACGCTGGCCCGTGCGTCCGCCACGTCCAGGGCCAGGCGGTTGCAGTTTTGCGCGGCGCCGCCCTGGACCGTCGCACAGCCACTGCCGGAGACGAAGTGCAGCACGCTGCGGCCGTTGATTTCGCTGGGGGCGGCGCTGGCCGGGGTGGCGTACGCCAACCATGCCAGGCACGCCAGGGAGGAGCCGAATGCGGCCAGGGGTTTCATGCTCATGGGAACTTCCTGTAGGGGTGCCAAGGGGGCGGCGCGGATCAATCCAGCTGGCGGTGATAGGACAGGGCTTGCCCCTGGCGCGCGCTGGCACGGCCGATGTTCAACCCCAGCCCGCGGACCAGCGCGCCGGCGCTATCCAGGGACGAGATACCGAGTATCGCCAGGATCGCACCCAGGCGCCGCCGCCCATGCACGGCCGGCAGGTCCTGGTGGTTGAGTGCGCGCAGGCTGTAGCCCAGGCGCCCGAGCATCACGCACAAGGGGCCGATAGGTCCGCTGCGTCCGAGCCATTGCAACCAGCCCGGCATATAGGCACGCACCAGGTGGGGGGTCAGGTCGACACTGTCGCCACCACGCAACCAGCGCAGCTTGAACACTTCGCCACGGCTGTCGGGCAACTGGTGCTCGGTATGGGCCGCCGGAACGTAGCGTACCGCCACCCCCGCCGCCTGCAGGCGCAGGCCCATGACCTGGCAGTGGGCACGGTAGACGCCGTCCAGCGGCTGGTAGCGATACTGCTCGAAGGTGGCACAACGAAAGGCCACGTTGTTCGCGTAGAAATTGCGGGTCGCCCGGGCACCGAGCGGGCTGGGGAAGTACATGAAGTCGATGGTGGTCAACGCGCTGCCGACCACGCTCGGGGCATAGCTGGTGCGCCCGGCCACGGCCAGGGGCGCATCCGTCTCGGTGAAGGGCAAGAGCAACTGCTCCAACCAGTGGCCGGCGGGAAGGCAGTCGGCATCGGCGAACACCACGTACTGGCAGCGCGCCTGGTCGACCGCCTCGAAACCGATATTCTTGGCCTCGTAGTAACCGGTGCGGGGATCGATCTCGACGAATTCCAGCGCTCGCCCGGCCAGTGCGCACAGCGCCTCCCGGGCCTCTTGCCCGAGGCCATCGTGGGTGATGACCCATTGGCCGAGCGATTGCGGGCAGAGGCTCTGGCGAGCCAGGCGGGCTACCAGGTGCTTGAGGCTGTCCAGGGCCTGCGCCGCGTCCTTGCCGCCGCGCAGGTTGTTGGTTTCCAGCACCAGCGCGGCACTGCCGGCGATCGCTGCCAGGGGCCCGGTATCACAGGCGGGCTGTTGCGACATCCGGGTCGTCGATTGTTGGCTATCCATGGCGCGGTATCTCAGGAAAAGGCAGGGCTGCCGGGCTTCAGGCGCGCAATCACAGCATTATTCCGAGGATTATTCAAACGGCGGATTCGCCGGCCCGCCAGTATTGGCGAAGGACCGCGCCAGGTGCTCCATCACCAGGCGCATGCGCGTGGTATGCCGCAGGTCCTGGTGGGTGACCATCCACACCTCATATGGCTTGCCGGCCGTGCGCCCGGGCCAGATCCGCTCCAGGCCATCACGCCGGCCCATCTCGATGGGGATCTCGCTGATGCCCAGGCCCTGGGCGATCGAGCGTCGCAACAACATGTTGGAGTTCACCGCCATCACCACCCGGGCCTGGTCGATGGGCTCGTCGAGCAAGGTCGGCTGCGCACGATCCCGCCAGTACGGCTCGTACATCACCAGGTTATGGCCCTTGAAGCCGGTGCCTGGCTCGGGCTGGCCATGGCGCTCCAGGTATTCGCGCGCGGCGAACAGGCCCATCGGCCACTCGGCCAGCTTGCGCAGGATCAGGTCGGGATTGTCCGGACGCAGGTTCCTGATGGCGATGTCGGTTTCGCGCCGTGACAGGTTGACCACCTCGGAGGTGCTGTTGAGCACGATGCGGATATCCGGATGCGCAAGGTGCAGCGCCTTGAGCGCCGGCATCACGAAATCACAGGCCAGGGAGTCGGTGGTGGAAATCCGCACTTCGCCGGCCAGTTCGTTATCCATCCCCCCGGTACGCCGGATCAGCTCCAGGGCCATCTGCTCCATCTTCCCGGCCATCGCGAAGGCCATTTCGCCAACGCTGGTCAGCTGGTAGCCGGCCGGAGTGCGCAGGAACAGGGTCGATCCCAGGTCCGCCTCCATGGCCGCGATACGCCGCCCCACCGTGGCCTGGTCCACGTGCAGGACCCGCGCCGCACGGCGCAAGGTCAGCTCGCGCCCGAGGGCCAGCAGGACCCGTGCATCATCCCAGTTCATTCAAGATTTCCCCCTGAAGAATCATTGCAACACAGCCTCGCAAAATCGCCGCGCGCCGGCACCGGCCCGCTTGCGTAACCTTTGCCCACCCCAGCCCGAACGGCCGGCATCCACCTTACCAGGACCCATTCATGAGCCATTCCCATAGTGCGCCAGAGGCGCAGATGACCGTTATCGAGATCACCCGGCCGGGTGATCCACAGGTATTGAAACCTGCCCGCCGGGCGGTGCCTACCCCTGGCCCACGGGAGATCCTGATCCGGGTCCACGCCGCTGGCGTCAACGGCCCCGACCTGCTGCAGCGCAAGGGCCTCTACGATCCGCCAGCCGGCGCCTCGGACATCCCGGGCCTGGAGATCGCCGGGGAAGTCGCGGCCCTGGGCAGCGAGGTGACGCGCTTCAGCGTGGGTGACCCGGTGATCGCCCTGGTCACTGGCGGCGGCTACGCCCAGTACACGGTCGCCGACGAGCGCACCACCATGCACCTGCCCGGTGGCCTGTCGATGATCGAAGCTGCGGCGCTGCCCGAGACCTTCATGACCGTGTGGGTCAACCTGTTCCAGCGCGGCCAGTTCAAGGCCGGCGAATCGCTGCTGGTGCATGGCGGCGCCTCCGGCATCGGCACCACGGCGACCATGCTGGCCAAGGCCCTGGGCGCGTCGAAGATCTTCACCACGGTCGCCAATGCACAGCAACAGGCGGCCAGCCTGGCCCTGGGTGCCGACGTGGCCATCGACTACAACCGCGAGGACTTCGTCGAGCAAGTGCTGCTCGGGACCGAGCAGCTTGGGGTCGACGTCATCGTCGATATCATTGCCGGCGACTATGTGGCGCGTAACTTCCAGGCCGCAGCGATGAACGCGCGGATCGTGCAGATCGGCGTGGTCAAGGGCCCGGCGACCCAGGTCGACCTGTTCCCGATGCTGGTCAAGCGCTTGACCCACCTGGGCTCGACCCTGCGCTCGCGCAGCCCAGAGGACAAGGCCGGAATCATCGCCGAGCTGGAATCCAAGGTCTGGCCCCACGTCCAGAGCGGCGCGGTCAAGCCATTGATCTTCAAGACCTTCGCCTTGACGGATGCCGACCAGGCCCACGCCCTGATGGAGTCCGGCCAGCACATCGGCAAGGTGGTGCTGACCGTCGCCCACTAACCCCGGAGCCCAGGCCGAGGTTGTCCATGACGACCTCGGCCGTGCCCTGCCCGGCAACCCGGCTACGGCTCCTGGCGGCCAGGCACGGCGTCCAATTCGCCGTTGCGCACCGCCACCTTGATGGCTTGTGCGGTGGTACTGGCGCCCAAGCGTCGACGCGCCGCTCGCAGGTGGTTTTCCACGGTGCGCCCGGACAACCCCAGCGTCACGGCGATATCGGCCTGGCGCTTGCCGGCGGCGGTCCAGGCCAGGACTTCACGCTCCCGATCCGACAACTGCCTGGACGGGTCGCTGACGGCCACCTCCAGCAACCGCCGTGCGGCACAGAACGCCGCACTGGCGACGTTGCCCAACATCAGCCGAACCCTGGGGCTGCTGTCGATCCGCTCACCGCCCAAGCTCATGGCGCCCTCCAGGCCCAAGGGACCGAACACCGGTACCTGCAGGCCATGCAGGCCGGCGCCCTGGGGGCGGCGGACCACCTGGTAGCGGTCACCACGCTTGCTCCAGAAGAACGGCTCGCGTGCCTCCAGGATATGCCGGGTGACCGGACAGCGGCGCACGTAGGTCGCGGCGTCGACCACCTGGCCGTCGCCGAACCAGTCCCCCTCGACCCAGTAGATGCGCTCGAGCACTTCGTCCCTGGCCGATGAGGCGGAAAACAGCACGAAACGGTCATAACCGAAAGGGCCCGCCAGGCCCCGCACCAGCGCCTGGATCGCAGGCAGCGCCGTGGCGCGCTCCAATTCCAGGACGCTGTGCAGGGCCGCTTCAGCGCTGGTCGCAGTCACCCGGCCGCCACTGCTTGCAGCAACGCGGTGGCCGCCAGCTTGCCCAGGGCGTTGCCCGCCAGCGGGCTGTCGCCGGTGAGCAGCTTGCGGTCCTGGTGCACTGCCCCGGAAATGTCCTGGTTGAGGATCTCGATCCCCAGGGCGGACAGCTGTTCGCCGAACTTCCAGGTCAGGTGGCCGGGCATGTAGCCGATGTCCGGGGTCTGGGCGTCCAGGGCGTCGGGGAAGGCGCAGATGCGGTAACCGTTGAACAGGCAGGAGTCCCTGGTCTCGCCCAGCCCGGCAGCCAGCAATGCCGCGGGGCCGTGGCACAAGGAAATGACGAACTTGTCGTTGGCCATGGCCCATTGCAGGAGTTTTTTCACCTCGGCACTTTCGGGCAGGCCGATCAGCGCGCCATGGCCGCCGGGGATGAACACCCCGATGTAGTCGGAATCGGCGCCCAGGGCGTTGTCCAGGACCTCGGCCAGCTTCAAGGGTTGCTTGAACTGGTCGCGGTACTTGGCATACAGGCCTTTGACCTCGACATCTTCGGAGGGCATGGCCCAGAACTCGAACTTGACCGGGTTGCCCGACAAGGTGGCGATATCAAAACCGAACCCGGCCTTGTCCAGGTGGTACATGGGCAACAGGGTTTCCACCGGATGATTGCCGGTGGAGAACATCGTGCCGTTGTCGGTCAGCAGATAGCGCTCGTCCGCACCGATCACCAGCACCTTCCAGCGCCCACCGGTATAGGGCCGCTGGTAGTCGGCACCACTGAGATCGGAGTGGGCGGAAGTGAATTGGCTTAGCGAGTACGGCGAGGGAAAAAACGCATTGTCCTCGGCCGGATCCGGAGTCGGGCGTTTGTCGTCGGCGGGGGTATGACTCATGGCTTGCTCCATTGTGCAGGGCGAATTCCATCATCATTGTAGGAAAGCGCGCAGGCAGCAATGAGGGTTTTCCCTCAAGTCGAGCATGGCCAGAAGCGATTGCCGCTATCAGGAGGCTGTTCGCTCATCACGGTATCAACGCCCCAGGCAAGACAGTTAATTTGTAATGCCCCTCCGAAACAACGGACTTTTCATCCATGTTGCGCAGACATTTATTTCGGGCAAAAAAAAGCCACTCGACTGAGTGGCTTTTCTGAATTTGGAGCGGGAAACGAGACTCGAACTCGCGACCCCGACCTTGGCAAGGTCGTGCTCTACCAACTGAGCTATTCCCGCAACGTCTTGGTGTTGCGCATTCTATAGAAATCAGAATGAACGTCAACCCCTTGATTCAAAAAACTTATTTTTTCTCGCCGTCGATTTTCAGGTGTGGCCATGCGGCCCGCAGGTATTGCTGCATCGACCACAAGGTCAGGCCCGCCGCCACCAGCAGCAAGGCGTAGCCCAGCAACACCCAGAAGCTGAAGACCGAAGGATTGGCCAGCAGGATCACCAGCGCCAGCATCTGCGCCGCGGTTTTCCACTTGCCCATGTTGGACACCGCCACTTGCGCCCGGGCGCCGAGCTCGGCCATCCATTCGCGCAGGGCCGAGACCACGATCTCGCGTCCGATGATCACGGCCGCCGGCAGGGTCAGCCACAGGTTGGCGTGCTCCTGCACCAGCAGCACCAATGCCACTGCCACCATCAGCTTGTCGGCCACGGGGTCGAGGAACGCGCCGAAAGGCGTGCTCTGCTCCAGGCGTCGCGCCAGGTAGCCGTCCAGCCAATCGGTGGCGGCCGCGAAGGCAAAGACTGAACTGGCTGCCATATAGCTCCAGCTATAAGGCATATAGAACAGCAATATGAAGATCGGGATAAGCAGGACGCGTAGAACGGTGATCAGATTAGGGATATTCATCGGCACAACTGGCTACGAGGTGATTGGGCATTCTACTCGCTGTGCAGGTTTGCATAAATCAACTCTGCGAGCTTTTTACTGATTCCCGGTGCCTTGGCGATCTCGTCGATGCTGGCCCGGGACAATTCCTGTAATCCACCAAAATGCTTGAGCAGGTCCCGCCGGCGTGTCGGGCCGACCCCCGCCACCCCTTCCAGGGTCGAGGTACGTCGAGCCTTGCCACGCCGGGCGCGGTGGCCGGTGATCGCGAAGCGGTGGGCCTCGTCGCGAATCTGCTGGATCAGGTGCAGCGCCGGCGAATCCCCCTTGAGGGTGAACTCGTGGGCCGCGTCGTTCAGGTATAGCGTTTCGAAACCGGCCTTGCGAGTGGTGCCCTTGGCCACGCCGAGGAGGATCAGGTCCGGTACCGCCAGTTCATTGAGCACATCGCGGGCCATGGCCATCTGGCCCTTGCCGCCGTCCACCAGGAGGATGTCCGGCAGCTTGCCCTCGCCGTCCTTGAGCTTGCTGAAGCGCCGGGTCAGGGCCTGGTGCATGGCCGCGTAGTCGTCGCCGGCGGTGACGCCCTCGATGTTGTAACGACGATAGTCGGACTTCAGTGGCCCCTCGGGTCCAAACACCACGCAGGAAGCCACGGTGGCCTCGCCGCTGGAATGGCTGATGTCATAGCACTCCAGGCGCTGCGGTGGCTCGTCCAGGTTCAGCACCTCGGCCAGGGCTTCGAAACGCGCTGCCACGTGCTGACGGTTGGCCAGGCGCGCGCCCAGGGCCTGCTCGGCATTGGTCACCGCCAGCTGCTGCCAACGCGCCCGGGTGCCACGCACCCTGTGGCTGATGGTCAATTCGCGACCGCGCAACTCATAGATGGCGGCGATCAGGATCGGAAAGTCTTCATGGGTCACATTGACGATCAACTCGGCCGGCAGGTCGCGCTCAGGACTGCTGACGAAATACTGTCCCAGGAACGCCAGCATGACTTGCGCCACATCTTCCTCGATGCCCACCTGGGGGAAGAAGTTCTTGCTGCCCAGCACTCGCCCGCCACGCACGCTGATCAGGTGCACGCAAGCGCCGCCGGGGTTGACGAAAGCCGCCAGCACGTCGACATCGCCGGTACCGCCTTCCATGCTCTGCTGGTCCTGGACCCGACGCAGCAGGCCGATCTGGTCGCGCAGTTCGGCGGCCTTCTCGAAGTCCAGGGTACTGGCGGCGGCTTCCATGGCACTGGACAACTCGTCGGTCAGGGCATTGCTGCGCCCCTCGAGGAACATCACCGAATGGCGCACGTCCTCGGCATAGACCTCGGGCTCGACCAGGCCGACGCACGGCCCCTTGCAACGCTTGATCTGGTATTGCAGGCAAGGCCGCGTACGGTTCTTGTAGTAGCTGTCCTCGCACTGGCGGACCAGGAAGGTCTTCTGCAACAGGCTCAGGCTTTCACGGATGGCACCGGCACTGGGGTAAGGCCCGAAATACTTGCCCTTCTGCTTCTTCGCCCCGCGATGGATGCTGAAGCGCGGAAAGGCGCCATCGGAGAGGAAGACGTAGGGATAGGACTTGTCGTCTCGCAGGAGGATGTTGTACGGCGGCCGCCACTCCTTGATCAGGATCTGCTCCAGCAGCAGCGCCTCGGTCTCGTTGGCGGTGATGGTGGTCTCGATCTGGGCGATACGCGCCACCAGGGCGGCGGTCTTCGGTGCCTGGCCGGTCTTGCGGAAGTAGCTCGACAGGCGGTTCTTCAGGTTCTTGGCTTTACCGACGTAGAGCAGGCGCGCATCGCTGTCGAACATGCGATACACACCGGGGCGGCCACTGCAGGTAGAAAGAAAGGCGCTGGGATCAAACAGGTCGGTCATTTTTCAGAGGCTGGCATCGACCATGCCGTGGCGAACCGCAAGCAGCGTCAATTCCACATCGCTGCTGATCGAGAGCTTCTCGAAAATCCGATAACGGTAGGTGTTCACGGTTTTCGGCGACAGGCACAGCTTATCGGAGATGATCTGCACCTTCTGGCAACCGACGATCATCAGGGCAATCTGGATTTCCCGCTCCGACAACGCATCGAACGGCGATTCACTGGAAGGCTGGAACGACTTGAAGACCAACTGCTGGGCGATTTGCGGGCTGATGTAGCGCTGGCCGGCGAAGACCAGGCGGATGGCCTGGACCATTTCATTGAGCCCCGCCCCCTTGGTCAGGTAACCCGCCGCACCCGCTTGCAGCAATCGGGTAGGGAATGGATCTTCCTCGCAGACCGTCACGGCCACGACCTTGATGTCCGGATGACTGCGCAACAACTTGCGCGTGGCTTCAAGCCCACCGATCCCTGGCATCTTGACGTCCATCAGGACTACGTCGGGTTTCAACTCCCGCGCCTTGAGCAGGGATTCCTCTCCCGACTCCGCCTGCCCGACTACTTGCAGGCCATCGATGTCAGCCAGCATTCGTGTAATGCCCGTACGAACGAGATCGTGGTCATCGACTACTAGCACCCTAATCAAGCAGACACCTCGCGAAATGGTCTTTACAGGTTGCCCGACACCTTAGCAAAAAAGCGCCGTACAAACCTAATCACATGCGCTATTAAAAACACATCAGCCGCGATAACAACGCACACCCGGCCCGCCTCTCCGCCAGGCCCTGGCTTCAGGGCTCGGCGGGCTGGGTTTTTTTCCTGGAGCCCTGGCCCTGCGACAGCTCGGCCAGGGTGGCAGTCAGACGACAGATTGCATCCTGATCACCCTTGAACAGCGCCCGATAGCAGTCAAGCACCTTTTCCTCGGTCCGGCTCAACCTGCCGGCCTGGACCGGCGTCCGGCTGCCGGTCAGCACATACAGCACATCCACTCCCCTGGCTGCCACCCGCGACAGATAATCTGCCTTGGGTGCTCGATCCCCACTCTCGTATTTACCCTGGGCGTTGGCTTCCACCCCGCCGATTTCACCAAAAACTTTTTGCGACAGTCCAAGGCGTTCCCGCTCCTGCCTCAACCGCGAACCGATTCCACTCATTTGGATGTATGATCCCATCAGATACACCCCAAGGGGGTGTCATACTCTTCAAGCTTTGAACAAAATTGAACGGTTTTGAACTATGCCCGGTATACGCACTGCCGCACAAGCCAAGGCCTGGCTGGAACACCAGGGAAAGTCGGTTCAACAGTTCGCGCGCGAACATGGGGTTGATCCGGCCACTACCTATCAGGTATTGGCCGGCCGCAAGAAGGGCAAGCGAGGGGAAGCACACAAGGTCGCGGTGCTGCTGGGCATGAAGGACGGCATTATCCTCGACGAAGTGCCGATAGTGGATCCGGCACTGGGCTGAGCCCCCCTTACTATTCTTTTCTGCCTGGCGCAGCGCCAACCGCAGTGGTAGAGCGCTCCATGCGCCAGAAGCAATCATCGGCTCCCACTACCTCAAGGCCCGTTCGCTCGTACAGGCGTTGTGCCGGGTTGTCCTTGAACACCGTCAAGCGCAACAAGCCACGGCGCTCCTTTCGCGCTATCTCTAGTACCTGCTGCAAGGTCCAGCTCCCTGCGCCCTGCCCGCGCCAGGCCGGCAGCACATGCAGCTCGCGGATGTAGAGCGCCCGCGAGTCGCGGCTCAGGCTGACGAAACCCAGCACTTCAGTCCCCTGGCAGATCAGCAGGTTCTCGCGACCGGCCCAGGCCACGTCGAAGGCGTCGTCGAGCCACAGCAGGTCATGACGGATGTAGTAGCGCAGCATGCCGGAGCAGGTCAGCTCCCGGGCGAAGGCCAGGTCGGCCTCCCGGGCCGGGCGCAGTTCGAAGTCGCTCACCGAGCCACCGGCAGCACTTGGGCCTGCCACTGCCCGGCACCGCCTCGAACCAGCAGCAACGCCTCACCGACCCCGTCCACCGCTGCCAACAGTTCTCCCTGGGGGCCCCAGGCCGCACTGCGCCCGGCGCAGGTCCAACCGCCACTGGGCCCGCCATGATTGGCCATCAGCACCAGCAGTCCATGCTCCCGGGCATACCCTTGCAACAGCGTGCCGTCGACGGCATACCCGCCTTCGCTGATCAGCACGCCGGCGGCATAGACATCGGCCCCGGCATGTGCAGCCGCCTGCACATGGCTGGCATGGCTGAAGTCCGCACAAACCGCCAGGGCAACCTGGTGCTCGGCAAATGCCAAGGGCGCGCCGCCACTGCCCGCGGCAAAAGCGCGCTCCTCGCCGGGATGCAGATGCTGCTTGCTATAGACCGCCAGCGAACCATCGCCCCCCAGCACCAGAGCACCGATCAGTACCGGTCCGTCATCGACCAGGCGAATCGGCAGCCCCACCACCGTAGTCATCTGCAGCTCCCGCGCCAGGTCGCGCAGGGGTTGCAATACCGGCGAATCCGGAGCCAAGGCCAACTCGGCCGCCAGTTGTGGCTCGTAGCCGGTCAGCGACAGCTCGGGGAACACCAGCAACTGCACGCCCTGCTGCGCCGCCAGTCGCATCAAGCGCTGGTGTCCGGCGAGGTTGGTCGGCAAGTCTCCGGCAATGGATACCGATTGGGCAGCGGCAAGGGTCAACAAGGTCACGGGCAGTCCTTTTTCGGGCAACGATGGAGGTAAACAGGCAGGCGCCGCGAGTGTCGCACAACCCCCATTGGATTGATCCATAGTCGCGCCCCCGCCTGCGCCATGGAAATTACTGATTGAATCGCCGGCCCGCCCTCTAGTAAGCTCGCTGCACTTCACGGAGAAACCCCATGCTGCCCCAGACCCTTTCCCTGCATCGCCACACCAACAGCGCACTGCGTTCGGTTGCGGCTGCCTGGGTCAATGGCAGCGCGGCGGCGAGCTTTTATTTTGGGTATTGGTTTAGCCACTGGCGCGCCTGATACCCAACCGGCGCCCATAAAAACGGGTCGCCCACCAGAGAAATCTCAACCCCCGGTCGGCCTCCCGACCGGGGGTTTTGTTTTTCCGGGCCTGGATTTTCAACCACGATTTTTGCGACACACCGAACTTACCGAGGATTGCACCATGAACTACGCCACCTATTACCGTTACGACATGTTTTCCACCTGGCGATTTAGCAGCCTCCGCTCGGGACAGCCTGCCGCCTCCGATCGGTCACCTACCGGTGGCAATTGCACACTCATGGCCAGTACGGCCAATTGTCGAACACCCCAGTAGGGCCGCGTGCGGGACATCACCCGCCGCCCGCCCAGGAAGACCGCACATGAACTCGTCCGTATCCGCTCTGTCCCTGTCCGCTCAAGCCAGCGCCAACGAACCCCTGAGCCAGCGCCTGCCCAGCTCCCTGGAACTCAAGCAGCACCTGCCGCTATCCACGGCCCTGAGCCAGCAAGTCGCCACCCATCGCCAAGCCATCCGCGCCATCCTCCAAGGCCAGGACCCACGCCTTCTGGTAGTGGTCGGCCCCTGCTCCATCCACGATCCGCAATCGGCCCTGGAATATGCCGCCAACCTGGCCCGGCTGTCCGCGCAAGTGAGCGACCAGATGCTCCTGGTGATGCGCGCCTACGTGGAAAAACCCCGTACCACCGTCGGCTGGAAAGGCTTGGCCTACGACCCGCACCTGGACGGCAGCGATGACATGGTCGGTGGCCTGGCCCTGTCCCGGGAACTGATGCGCGAAATGCTGCGCCTGGGCCTGCCGATCGCCACCGAATTGCTGCAACCCATGGCCGCCGGCTACTTCGACGACCTCTTGAGCTGGGTCGCCGTCGGTGCACGCACCACCGAATCGCAGATCCACCGGGAAATGGCCAGTGGTCTGGAGATCCCCGTGGGCTTCAAGAACGGCACCGACGGCGGCGTCGCCATCGCCTGCGACGCCATGCGCTCGGCGGCCCATCCGCACCGCCACTTCGGCGTCGACAGCCAGGGCCATCCGGCGATCATCCAGACCGCGGGCAATCCCGACACCCACCTGGTGCTGCGCGGCGGCCACCGCGGGCCGAACTACGACCGCCAGAGCGTGGCCCAGGTCCAGCGCGACCTGCACAAGCTGAAGATCCCGGCACGGATCATGGTCGATTGCAGCCACGCCAACAGTGGCAAGGACCCGGCGCGCCAGCCGGCAGTGTTCAACGAGGTGCTGGAGCAACGCCTGCAAGGTGACGCCTCGCTGATGGGGGTGATGCTCGAAAGCCACCTGTTCGAAGGCTGCCAACCGCTGAGCGGCAACCTGCGCTACGGCGTCTCGATCACCGACGGCTGCCTGGGCTGGGACACCACCGAGCACCTGCTGGGCAACGCCGCCCAGCGACTGCGGGCACTGGCGGCCAGCGCCTGAGCATCAGCCGTTACCGCCACGCCGGCAGTCGTGGCGGTAACGGCTTGAAGGAACTTTGACAAGAAATGGCCACCTGAATCCGGTAGGCTCTCCACTTTCTTGAAAGGAGCAACTCCCATGGCCAAAGCCACTGCCCGTCACATCCTGGTTGCCAGCGAAGCCAAGTGCAACGAACTCAAAGCCGAAATCGAAGCCGGCGCCGATTTCGCCGACGTAGCGAAGAAGAACTCCACCTGCCCTTCCAGCCGTGACGGCGGCAACCTGGGCTCCTTCGGCCCGGGCCAGATGGTCAAGGAATTCGATACCGTGGTGTTCAGCGCCCCGATCAACGTGGTCCAGGGCCCGGTGAAGACCCAATTCGGCTACCACCTGCTGGAAGTCACCAGCCGCCAGGACTGACCGCCCGGCGATCACGCCTGCCCCAACGGCCCGCCACTCGGTGGGCCGTTGCCTTTATGCCCCCAAGATGCGCGACAACGGATGCGGCTGGCCAGTCACGCGCGGCTAGCGTACAAATCGTGGTCATCGATCACCCGGCTTGCAAGGCTGACAATGCGACTGCTTTTCCCCTCCGTACTGCTCACCACCCTGTTGTTGGGCGCCACCAGTGCCCAGGCCGCTCCCGGACACGCCATGACCGTCTATGGCGAACCGGCCAAGTACTCCCAGGGTTTCAGCCACTTCGACTACGTCGACCCTCTGGCCCCCAAAGGCGGGACCCTGCGCCGCTCGGCCATCGAGATCGGCCGCTTCGACCATGTGCTGCCCTACATCGACAAGGGCATCGGCGTGTCCCAGCTGGATGGCCTGGTGTATGCCCCCCTGGCCCAGCGCTCCCTGGACGAACCCTATACCGTCTACGGCCTGGTGGCCGAGAAGATGGAGCGCGCCGAAGACGGCCTGTGGCTGCGTTTCTACCTCAACCCCAAGGCGCGCTTCGCCGACGACACCCCCATCACCGCCGAAGACGTGCGCTACAGCTACGACCTGCTGATGACCCAGGGCAGCATGCGTTATCGCACCCAGTTCGCCGATGTCAGCGGCGTCACCGTGGAATCGCCACGGGTGATCCGCTTCGACTTCAAGAACAACGAGAACCGTACCCTGCCCCTGGATATCGCGACCCTGCCGGTGTTTCCCGAACACTGGTGGAAGAGTCGCGACTTCGCCGGCGGTGGCGGCTATGAAGCGCCCCTGGGCAGCGGCCCCTACCGCGTGGGCAAGGTGGACTCGGGCAACAGCATCACCTTCATCCGCAACCCCGACTGGTGGGGCAAGGACCTGCCGGTCAGCCGTGGCCTGTACAACTTCGACCATTTCAGCGTCGAGTACTTCGGCGACATCGACGTTGCCCGCCAAGTGCTGCGCGGCGGGGCCTACGACTACAACCGCGAGTTCTCCGCCACCGGCTACTCCATCGGCTACGACAGCCCGGCCCTGAACGACGGACGCCTGCAGAAGGCCCACCTGGCCCAAGCCGCACCGCAACCGGCCCAGGGCTACGTGTTCAACCTCGACCGCCCGGTGTTCCAGGACCGCCGCACCCGCCAGGCCCTGGCCATGCTCTGGGACTTCGAGTGGAGCAACCGGCAGATGATGCGCAACCTGTACATCCGCCAGCAGAGCTTCTTCTCCAACACCCCGCTGGCGGCCCGCAGCCTGCCGGACGCCGAGGAGTTGAAGATCCTCGAGCCATTGCGCGGGCAGATTCCCGACGAGGTCTTCACCCAGGTGTTCGAAGCACCGAAGACCGACGGCAGTGGCGTACTGCGCGACAAGCAACTGCAGGCCCTGTCCCTGCTGGAACAAGCAGGCTGGAAGCCCGAGGGCGACAAGCTGGTCAATGCCCAGGGCGCCCCCCTGGCGTTCACCTTCCTGATCACCCAGGGCTCCATCGAGCGCCTGTTGCTGCCCTACAAGCGCAACCTGGCCCAGATCGGCATCACCCTGAACATCCGCCGCATCGATTCCGCGCAGTACGTCAATCGGCTGATGGCCCGCGACTACGACATGATCGTCACCGGCTACCCGGTGACCACCTCGCCCGGGCTGGAGCTGTACAACTACTTCGGTTCGGCCGCGGCCAACGACCCGGGCTCGAACAACCTCATGGTGCTCAAGAACCCGGCGGTGGACACCCTGGTCAACGGCCTGGTCAAGGCCACCAGCCAGCCGCAAATGCTGCGCTACGCCCACGCCCTGGACCGGGTGCTGCAATGGAACTACTACTGGATCGCCAACTACTACCCACCCGGCACCTCCACCGTCTGGTGGAACCGTTTCGGCAGGCCCAAGGTGCCGGCCAGCAACGACGAAGCCATCGAAACCTGGTGGGAAGTCAGCCCCACCCCACTGACCAATGACCAGATGGCCGCCGAACTCGCGCGCCGTGGCAAACCCGGAGGGCGCCCCTGATGCCGGCCTACATCCTGCGGCGCTTGCTGCTGATCATCCCCACCCTGCTGATCATCCTTCTGGTGAACTTCGTCATCGTCCAGGCCGCTCCCGGCGGCCCGGTTGAGCAGGCCATCGCCCGCTTGCAGGGCATTGGCGGCGGTGGCGTGGGTGGCTCCGCCGATGCCATGACCAGTGGCGGTTCGCGCGCCAGCCGCGGCCTGGACCCCAAGCTGATCCAGGACATCGAGAAACAGTACGGTTTCGACAAGCCGGCCCATGAACGCCTGTGGCTGATGCTCAAGAACTACGCCCAACTGGACTTCGGCAAGAGCTTCTTTCGTGGTGCCACGGTCACCGACCTGATCCTGGAAAAGATGCCCGTGACCATTTCCCTGGGGCTGTGGGCGACCCTGATCACCTACCTGGTGTCGATCCCCCTGGGGATCCGCAAGGCGGTGCGCCATGGCAGCCACTTCGATGTCTGGAGCAGCACCGCGATCATCATCGGCTACGCCATGCCGGCCTTCCTGTTCGCCATGTTCCTGATCGTGCTGTTCGCCGGTGGCACCTCGCTGAACTGGTTCCCGGTACGCGGCCTGGTCTCGGACGACTTCGACCAGCTGAGCACCCTGGGCAAGATCGCCGACTACTTTTGGCACCTGGTGCTGCCGGTCAGCTCCCTGGTGATCGGCGGCTTCGCTACCCTGACCATCCTCACCAAGAACAGCTTCCTCAACGAAATCACCCGCCAGTACGTGGTCACCGCCCGGGCCAAGGGTCTGAGCGAACGCCGGGTGCTGTACGGCCATGTGTTTCGCAACGCCATGCTGCTGGTGGTCTCGGGCATTCCCCAGGCCTTCATCAGCGTGTTCTTCGCCGGCTCCCTGCTGATCGAAGTGATCTTCTCCCTCGATGGCCTGGGGCGCATGAGCTACGAGGCCGCGGTCTCCCGGGACTATCCGGTGGTGTTCGGCTCGCTGTTCATCTTCACCCTGTTCGGGCTCTTGATAAAACTCATCGGCGACCTGTGCTACACCCTGGTCGACCCGCGCATCGACTTCGCCGCGAGGAACGCCTGATGCTCAAGCTTTCCCCCCTGGCGCGCCGACGCCTGGACCGTTTCAAGCAGAACCGCCGGGGCTGGTGGTCGCTGTGGCTGTTCATCGGCCTGTTCGTCCTGACCCTGGGCGGCGAGCTGATCGCCAACGACAAGCCGCTGGTACTGAGCTACCAGGGCTCGCTGTACTTCCCGGTGTTCAAGCGCTACACCGAGCAGGAGTTCGGCGGCCAGCTGCCGTTCCAGGCCGACTACCGCAGCGACTACGTGCAGCAGCTGATTCGCAAGGACGGCGGCTGGCTGCTGTTCCCGCCCATCCCCTTCAGCGAAGACACGCCCAACTACGACCTGACCCGACCGGCCCCCAGCCCGCCCACGGCGACCAACTGGCTGGGCACCGACGACCAGGCCCGGGACGTCCTCGCGCGGGTGATCTACGGCGCCCGGGTGTCGATCCTGTTCGCCCTGGCCCTGACCGCCATCAGTGCCCTGGTCGGCATTGCCGCCGGCGCACTGCAGGGCTACTACGGCGGCTGGGTCGATCTCCTGGGCCAGCGCCTGCTGGAAGTCTGGTCGGGGCTACCGGTGCTGTATCTCTTGATCATCCTGTCCGGTTTCGTCGAACCCAACTTCTGGTGGCTGCTGGGGATCATGGCACTGTTCTCCTGGCTGGCCCTGGTGGACGTGGTACGCGCCGAATTCCTGCGTGGGCGCAACCTGGAATACGTCAAGGCCGCCAGGGCCCTGGGCCTGGGCGATCGCAAGGTGATCCTGCGGCACATCCTGCCCAACGCCATGAACGCCACCCTGAGCTACCTGCCGTTCATCCTCACCGGCGCCATCTCGACCCTCACCGCCCTGGACTTCCTCGGCTTCGGCATGCCCGCCGGCAGCGCCTCCCTGGGCGAGCTGATCGGCCAGGGCAAGCAGAACCTGCAGGCGCCATGGCTGGGGCTGACGGCGTTCTTCGCCCTGGCGCTGATCCTCTCGCTGCTGGTGTTCATCGGCGAGGCGCTGCGCGATGCCTTTGATCCACGATCTTGAAGCGGACTGTAGAAATGACTGAAAACCTGATCGAAATCCGCCAGCTCAATGTGGCCTTCGGCGGCCGCCCGGCGGTCCGCGACCTGTGCCTGGACATCCGTCCCGGCGAGTGCCTGGCACTGGTGGGCGAGTCCGGCTCGGGCAAATCGGTGACGGCCCACTCGATCCTGCAACTGCTGCCCCAGACCGGCTGCAGCAATAGCGGCAGCGTGCGCTACCGCGGCCAGGAGCTGATCGGCGCCGACAGCGCCACCCTGCAAAAGCTGCGGGGCAACCGCATCGCCATGATTTTCCAGGAGCCCATGACCTCGCTGAACCCGCTGCACAGCATCGAGAAGCAGATCGGCGAAACCCTGCTGCTGCACCGCGGCCTGGGCGGCAAGGCAGCCCAGGCGCGCATCCTCGAACTGCTGGAGCTGGTGGGCATCCAGAAACCCCGTGAACGGCTCAAGGCCTACCCGCACCAGTTGTCCGGCGGCCAGCGCCAACGGGTGATGATCGCCATGGCCCTGGCCTGTGAACCTGAGCTGCTGATCGCCGACGAACCCACCACCGCCCTGGACGTCACCGTGCAGCGCAAGATCCTGTTGTTGCTCAAATCCCTGCAGCAACGCTTGGGCATGTCGCTGCTGCTGATCAGCCACGACCTCAACCTGGTGCGGCGCATCGCCCAGCGCGTGTGCGTGATGAAGGCCGGGGAAATCGTCGAGCAGGCCGACTGCGACACCCTGTTCAACGCTCCGCAGCACCCCTATAGCTGCGAGCTGCTGCACGCCGAGCCCGAGGGCTTGCCATTGCGCCGCGACACCCGCGACACCGTGCTCGAGGTGGACAACCTCTGCGTCGAGTTCCAGGTCGGCGGCGGCCTGCTGAGGCGCAAGCAGTACCTGCGGGCCGTGGACGGTATCAGCCTGCGCGTGCAGCAGGGCAAGACCCTGGGCATCGTCGGCGAATCCGGCTCGGGCAAGTCGACCCTGGGCCAGGCGATCCTGCGGCTGCTGGACTCCCAGGGCGGCATCCGCTTCCAGGGCCAGGCCCTGGACGGCCTCAACCAGAAACAACTGCGGCCCTGGCGCAAACAGATGCAGGTGGTGTTCCAGGACCCCTTCGGCAGCCTCAGCCCGCGCATGTCGGTGGCGCAGATCATCAGCGAAGGCCTGGAGGTGCATAGCCAGTACGATGCCCGCCAGTGCGAGGAACAGGTGATCCGCGCCCTGGAGGAAGTCGGCCTCGACCCGGACAGCCGCCACCGCTACCCCCACGAGTTCTCCGGCGGCCAACGCCAGCGCATCGCCATCGCCCGGGCCCTGGTGCTCAAGCCGGCGCTGATCCTGCTGGACGAACCCACTTCGGCCCTGGATCGCACCGTGCAGAAACAAGTGGTGACCCTGTTGCGCCAGCTCCAGGAGAAGTACGGCCTGACCTACCTGTTCATCAGCCACGACCTGGCGGTGGTCCGCGCCCTGGCCCACGACATGATCGTGATCAAGGACGGCCAGGTAGTGGAAAGCGGCGCCAGCCACCAGGTATTCGCAGCCCCGCAGCACCCCTACACCCGGGAACTGCTGGCCGCCGCCCAACCCGGCTAAACCTCCGGCAATCCACGCCCCACCCCGTTCGCGCCCGCTATGCGCCCATGCGCAGCCTGCGACAGCGGCTACACCAAGCATCGCCCCTGTAGCCGCTACCGAGCCTGCGAGGCTGCGGCAAGGTCCGCAGGACCTTGCCGCAATCTCCAGCCACCCCTTCCCTGGTCGCGCCCGGGAGGGGATTGTCGGCATAATCGGCGCCGCCAGCCCCAGGACCCCAACCCATGAACGACAGCGAAAACCTCAAGGACTACCAGCGTGTGCGCCAACTGGCGATCCGCTCGCTGTTCGAGATCATCGAGCAATCCAGCGAAGGCACGGTGATCGTCGACCGCGACGCCAATATCGTCTGGATGAACGAGCGCTATGCCCGGCGCTTCGGCCTGGAGTCGGCGGCGTTCGCCATCGGCAAGCCCTGCGAGAGCGTGATCCCCGGTAGCCTGCTGCGTGAAGTGGTGCGCACCGGCCGGCCGATCCTGCTGGACATGCAGGACACCCCCAAGGAACCGCTGGTAGTGATGCGCCTGCCGATCCACGACACCGCGGGCCTGGTGATCGGCGCCATCGGCTTTGCCCTGTACGACGAGCTGCGCAGCCTCTCGCCGATGCTCAAGCGCTACCTGAGCATGCAGGAAGAACTGGCCTCCACCCGCTCGCTGCTGCGGGCCCGGCAGACCAAGTACAACTTCGCCCATTTCATCGGTACCAGCAGCGCCAGCCTGGAGGTCAAGCGTCGGGCCCGGCGCGGCGCCAGCACCGAGTCGCCGGTGTTGCTGCAAGGCGAGACCGGCACCGGCAAGGAGTTGCTGGCCCAGGCCATCCACGCCGCCTCGCCACGGGCGCACAAGCCCTTTGTCAGCATCAACAGCGCGGCGATTCCCGAAGCCCTGCTGGAAGCGGAGTTCTTCGGCACCGCCCCCGGCGCCTTCACCGGCGCCGACCGCAAGGGGCGCGCCGGCAAGCTGCAGATCGCCCAGGGCGGCAGCCTGTTCCTCGATGAAATCGGCGACATGCCGTTGCCCCTGCAGAGCAAGCTGCTGCGGGTGCTGCAGGAAAAAGAGTTCGAGCCGGTGGGCTCCAACGAGGTGATCCACAGCGACGTGCGGATCATTGCCGCCACCTCCACCGACCTGGAGGCGGCGATCAAGCGCGGCGAGTTCCGCGCCGACCTGTATTACCGCCTCAATGTGTTGCCGATCCAGGTGCCGGCCCTGCGCGAGCGCCTGGACGACCTGCCGGCGCTGAGCGAAGGCATCCTGGAAGAACTGCGCAGCCAGCACGAGCTGACACCCGAGGCCCTGGCGCTGCTGGGCCAGCACGCCTGGCCGGGGAATATCCGCGAACTGCGCAATGTGCTGGAACGCGCGGCCTTGCTCAGCGACGACTTGCTGCTCGGTGCCGGGGATATCCGCGCGGCCATCGGCAACTTCAGTGCGTTGCCGCCCACGGCCCTCGCCGCGTCCACCGAGGCGTTGCCCCATGAAACCTTTGCCGCGGCGCGCGAGCGTTTCGACCGTCAGTTGATCGAGGCGACCCTGGCGCAATGCGCCGGCAAAGTGGACCAGGCGGCCCGGCGCCTCGGCCTGGGCCGCTCGACGCTGTACAAGAAAATGGCAGCCCTGGGCATCGCCGAGTCTCAATAGAGAGACAAATATCTCCATTTGGAGAAATAGCCAGCGCTTCGCGCTGATCGCGGGCAAGACCCATCCTTACAGAGACGTGCGTGGCTTTTGTAGGAGCGAGGCTTGCCCGCGATAGCACCCTCAGGCCCGAGAAAAGTCTCCAAACAGAGACAAAGTTCCTTGCCGCCACTTAATAAATATAAAAACTCCTTATATTTCAACAACTTGTAAAAATGGCACAAAACTCGCTATAGCCCCTCTCCACACGTAGTACCCACAACAAGAACAATCCTGGAGAGACACACCATGAGTGTGATCATTGCCCTGGCAGCCCTGGCGCTGCTGATGCTGGCCGCCTACCGAGGCTACAGCGTCATCCTCTTTGCCCCCATCGCCGCCCTCGGCGCCGTCCTGCTCACCGACCCATCCGCCGTGGCGCCTGCCTTCACCGGGGTGTTCATGGAAAAGATGGTGGGTTTCATCAAGCTGTATTTCCCGGTGTTCCTGCTGGGCGCGGTGTTCGGCAAGCTGATCGAGCTGTCGGGGTTCTCCCGCTCCATCGTCGCCGCCGCCATCCGTCTGCTGGGCACCCGCCAGGCGATGCTGGTGATCGTGCTGGTCTGCGCCCTGCTGACCTACGGCGGCGTGTCGTTGTTCGTGGTGGTGTTCGCGGTCTACCCGTTCGCCGCCGAGATGTTCCGCCAGAGCGACATCCCCAAGCGCCTGATCCCGGCGACCATCGCCCTGGGGGCGTTCTCCTTCACCATGGACGCCCTGCCCGGCACCCCGCAGATCCAGAACATCATCCCCAGCACCTTCTTCAACACCACCGCCTGGGCCGCGCCCTGGCTGGGGCTGATCGGCACCCTGTTCGTGTTCTGCGCCGGCATGCTGTTCCTCCAACGCCAGCGCAGCAAGGCAAAAAAGGCCGGTGAAGGCTACGGCAGCGACCTGCGCAACGAACCGGAGACCGCCGCTGACCTCAAGCTGCCCAACCCCTGGGTGGCCCTGTCGCCGCTGTTGCTGGTAGGGGTCATGAACCTGCTGTTCACCCACTGGATCCCGCAGTGGTATGGCAAGACCCACAGCCTGGCCCTGCCGGGCATGGCGGCGCCGGTGACCACCGAGATCGCCAAGCTCACCGCCATCTGGGCGGTGCAGGCCGCCTTGCTGGTGGGCATCCTGATGGTGCTGGCATGTGGCTTCGGTGCCATTCGCAGCAAGCTCGCCGAAGGCAGCAAGAGCGCGGTCGGCGGCGCCTTGCTGGCGGCCATGAACACGGCCTCGGAGTATGGCTTCGGCGCAGTGATAGCTTCCCTGCCGGGGTTCCTGGTACTGGCCGACTGGCTCAAGAGCATCCCCAACCCGCTGGTCAACGAGGCCATCACCGTGACCCTGCTAGCCGGTATCACCGGCTCCGCCTCGGGCGGCATGAGCATCGCCCTGGCGGCCATGTCCGAGACCTTCATCAGCGCCGCCCACGCCGCCAACATTCCCCTGGAAGTGCTGCACCGGGTGGCCGCCATGGCCAGCGGCGGCATGGACACCCTGCCCCACAACGGCGCGGTGATCACCCTGCTGGCGGTCACCGGGTTGACCCATCGCGAGGCCTACAAGGACATTTTCTGCATTACCCTGATCAAGACCCTGGCGGTCTTCGTCGTCATCGCCACTTTCTACGCCACTGGCATCGTGTGAGGTATTCATGACCACTCTTTCTGGCAAGACCGCCCTGGTCACCGGCTCCACCAGCGGTATCGGCCTGGGCATCGCCCAGGTCCTGGCCCGGGCCGGGGCCAACCTGATCCTCAATGGCTTCGGTGACGCCTCACCCGTCATCGCCGAGCTGAAGCAACTGGGGGTCAAGGTCGGCCACCACCCGGCGGACGTCAGCGACCCGGCGCAGATCGCCGAGATGTTCGCCTATGCCGAACGCGAATTCGGTGGCGTCGACATCCTGGTGAACAACGCCGGCATCCAGCACGTGGCCACCGTCGAGGAGTTCCCGGTGGAACGCTGGGACGCGATCATCGCCATCAACCTGTCGGCGGTGTTCCACAGCACCCGCCTGGGGCTGCCGGGCATGCGCGCCAAGGGCTGGGGGCGGATCGTCAACGTCGCCTCGGTGCACGGCCAGGTGGGGTCGGTGGGCAAGGCCGCCTATGTCGCGGCCAAGCACGGAGTGATCGGCCTGACCAAGGTGGTGGGCCTGGAGACCGCCGCCAGCAACGTCACCTGCAACGCCATCTGCCCGGGTTGGGTGCTGACCCCGCTGGTGCAGAAGCAGATCGACGACCGCGCGGCCAGCGGCATCGACCCGCAACAGGCGCGCCACGACCTGCTGGCGGAAAAACAGCCCTCCCTGGAATTCGTCACCCCGGCGCAGCTGGGCGAGCTGGTGCTATTTTTGTGCAGTGATGCCGCAGCCCAGGTCCGCGGCGCGGCCTGGAACATCGATGGCGGCTGGCTGGCGCAATAACGGTAGCGACAAGCTGTAAGCGGTGAGTCGCCAGCAACAGCAGATCAGAAGAACAACAAGAGAGCCCTTGCATGTCCGAAATACTCTGGCAACCCAGCGCCGAGCGCATTGGCAAGACGCGCATCGACGCCTTCCGCCGCTTCGTGAACCAGCGCCACGGCCTGGACATCGGCGACTACCCCGGCCTGCATCAGTGGAGCATCGACCAGCGCGAAGCCTTCTGGCAGGCCATCGTCGACTTCTTCGAGGTCAGCTTCCACCAAGGCGCCGAATGCGTGCTGCGCGAAGGGCCACAGATGCCCAGCGCCCAGTGGTTTCCCGGGGCTACCCTGAACTTCGCCGAACACCTGCTCAAGCGCCGCGACGACAGTGTGGCGGTGGTAGCGATCGCCGAAGACGGCCAGCGCCAGCAACTGACCTACGCCGAGCTGGCGGCCCAGGTCGCCGGCCTGCAAGCCAGCCTGCGGGCCATCGGGGTCGGCCTGGGCGACCGGGTGGCGGCCTGCATGCCCAATACCTGGCAGACCCTGGTGGGCATGCTCGCCACCACCAGCCTGGGTGCGGTGTGGTCCAGTTGCTCGCCGGACTTCGGCACCCAGGGCGTGATCGACCGTTTCGGCCAGATCGAGCCCAAGGTGCTGATCACCTGTGCCGGCTACCGCTACGCCGGCAAGGATGTGGACCAGGGTGAAAAGATCGACCAGATCCTCCAGCGCCTGCCCTCCCTGGAACAACTGCTGATCGTGCCCGGCACCCGCCCCCAGGCCCGCGCCGAAGACTACCGGACCCAGGCCCGGGTCAGCCTCTGGCAGGACTTCTACCACAGCGGCGGCGACCCCGTGTTCGTCGCGGTGCCCTTCGCCCACCCGCTGTACATCCTCTACTCCAGCGGCACCACCGGGGTGCCCAAGTGCATCGTCCATGGCACCGGCGGGGTGCTGTTGCAGCACCTCAAGGAACACGGCCTGCACGCCGACCTCGGCCCCGGCCAGCGGCTGTTCTACTACACCACCTGCGGCTGGATGATGTGGAACTGGCTGGTCTCGACCCTGGCCACCGGCGCCAGCCTGGTGCTCTACGACGGCTCGCCGTTCCACCCCCATAACGAGCGCCTGGTCGACCTCATCGACAGCGAGGCGATCAACGCCTTCGGCACCAGCCCCAAGTACCTGGCCGCCCTGGAAAAAGCCGGTAGCCGGCCACGCCTGAGCCACCGCCTCGACACCCTCAAGACCCTGCTGTGCACTGGCTCGCCGCTGTCGCCCCAGAGCTACGACTACGTGTATCGGCAGATCAAGGCCGACCTGTGCCTGGCCTCGATGTCCGGCGGCACCGATATCGTCGCCTGCTTCGTCGCCGGCAATCCGGTGCAAGCGGTGCGCCGTGGCGAGATGCAGGGCAAGGGCCTGGGCATGGCCATCGAAGTCTGGAACGACCAGGGCCAGCCGGTACTCGGCGAGAAAGGCGAACTGGTCTGCACCCGGCACTTTCCGAGCATTCCGGTGGGGTTGTGGAACGACCCGGACCAGAGCCGGTTGCGCGACTCCTACTTCAAGCTGTTTCCCGGGGTCTGGGCCCAGGGCGACTATGCCGAACAACTGGCCGATGGCGGCTGGCTGATCCACGGGCGTTCGGATGCGGTGCTCAACCCCGGCGGCGTACGCATCGGCACTGCGGAGATCTACCGCCAGGTGGAGAAGCTCGAGCAAGTGCTGGAGAGCCTGGCCATCGGCCAGAGCTGGGAGCATGACGTACGGGTGGTGCTGTTCGTGCGCCTGCAAGAGGGCGTGGTCCTGGACGACGCCCTGCGCGAGCGCATTCGCCAGGTGATCCGCAGCAACACCACACCACGCCATGTACCCGCCAGGATCCTTGCGGTGACCGACATCCCCCGGACCATCAGCGGCAAGATCGTCGAGCTCGCGGTGCGCAACGTGGTCCACGGCCTGCCGGTTAAGAATACCGACGCCCTGGCCAACCCCGAGGCCCTGGAACAGTTCCGCGACCGCGAGGAACTGCGCAGCTGATGCACCCCGCCGGCCGCTCCTGCGGGCGCTGCGCGATACCCGGCGCTGGTCATCCAGCGCCAAAGCGGGTGAAAATGACCATGCCAGAACCGCCTACACTCCATCCGTTTGCATAGGCAGCACGACTTCACAGGCTGTCGGTCATTGCGCAATACCGTTGCACCCAGGACTCCCCCGATATGAATGGTTCCCACCACGGCAGCGAAGCCGCCACCCTGATTGCCCGCCTGGACTGGACGACCACGGCCCTGGGCGACTCCCGGCAATGGCCGCAGAGCCTGCGTACCGCGGTGGACATCGTGATCCATTCCCCCATGCCGATGCTGCTGCTCTGGGGCGAAGAGCTGACGCAGATCTACAACGACGGTTTCGCCCTGCTGGCCGGCAACAAGCACCCCAAGGCCTTCGGCTTGCCAGCGCACCTGACCTGGCCAGAGCTGAAGGACTTCACCGACCCGATCTACCGCGCCGTGCTCAACGGCCAGGTACGCAGCTTCAGCGAGCAGCGTTTCAACCTGCAGCGCACCAACGGCACGGCCCATGACGTCTGGCTGGACCTGACCTACAGCCCGATCCGCAACGAACACGGGGCCGTGGCCGGGATCCTGGTCACCGCCATCGAGACCAACGAGCGCCGGCGCATCGCCCTGGAGCTCAAGCAGCGCTCCGACGACAGCCTGCGCGCCCAGCACGAGACCGAGGAACGCCTGCAACTGGCCCTGGCCGCCACCGACGCGGTGGGCACCTGGGACTGGGATATCGGCGAGGATCGCTTCATCGCCGATGCGCATTTCGCCCAACTGCACAGCGTCGATCCGCAACGCTCACGGCAACTGCCCATCAGCGAGTACCTCAAGGGCGTGCATCCCGAGGACCGGGGCATGGTGGCCCGCAGCATCAAGCACTGCATCACCCACGGCAGCGAATACGCCGAGGAATACCGCCTGCAACTGGCCGACGGCCAGGTACGCTGGGTCTTCGCCCGGGGCCGCTGCTACAAGGATCACCACGGTCGGCCGACGCGTTTTCTCGGCGCCGCCCTGGACCTCACCGAACGCAAGCAGATGGAACAGGCGCTGCGCCAGGGCCAGACCGAGCTGCAGTTGATCATCAACGCCATGCCGGCGCTGATCGGCTACGTCGACCACGAGGAACGCTTTCGCCTGAACAACAGCGCCTACCTGGACTGGTACGGCTTCACGCCCCAGGAGCTGTACGGCAAGACCATCCGCGAAGTGGTGGGCGAAGAGGTCTACGCCACCCGCGCCGAGCAGATCGCCGCCGCCCTGGCGGGCAAACCGTGCAGCTTCGAGGCCGACTCGCCCCATCGCGACGGCCGAGCGCGTCACGCCTTGACCCGCTTCCTGCCACGCCACGGCGCCGATGGGGCAGTCAACGGTTTCTATATCTTCGTCTACGACGAGACCGAGCGCCGGCAGACCGAGGAAGCCCTGCGCAACCTCAACGAAACCCTGGAAGAACGGGTCAATCGCCGTACCGAGGCCCTGGCCACGGCCAACCAGCGCCTGCAAAACGAGATGTTCGAGCGCGAGCGCGCCGAAGACGCCCTGCGCCATGCACAGAAGATGGAGGCCGTGGGCCAGCTCACGGGCGGCATCGCCCACGACTTCAACAACATGCTCACCGGCATCATCGGCAGCCTGGACCTGATGCAGCGCTACATCGACAACGGCCGCAGCAGCGAGATCGGCCGCTTCACCGAGGCCGCCATGTCCTCGGCCAAGCGCGCCGCGTCCCTGACTCATCGCCTGCTGGCCTTCTCCCGTCGCCAGTCCCTGGATCGCCGGCCCCTGGACCCCAACCAGCTGGTGCGTTCGCTGCAGGACCTGTTCAACCACACCAAGGGCGAGCACATCGAGTTGCAGCTGCAACTGGCCGACGGCATCTGGCCGGTGAGCACCGACGCCAGCCAGTTGGAAAACGCCCTGCTCAACCTGGTGATCAACGCCCGCGACGCCATGCCCGGTGGTGGCCGGCTGTTGATCGAGACCGCCAACAGCTACCTGGACGGCAGCGACATCAGCACCCTGGAGCCGGTCAAGGCCGGCGACTACGTCATGCTCGGCGTCAGTGACAACGGCGCGGGCATGAGCCCGCGGATCCTGGCCAAGGCCTTCGATCCGTTCTTCACCACCAAGCCCATCGGCCAGGGCACGGGCCTGGGCCTGTCGATGATCTACGGTTTCGCCCAGCAGTCCGGCGGACACGTGACCATCAACAGCGAACCGGACCACGGCACCTGCGTGCGCCTGTACCTGCCGCGCCTGTATGCCGCGCCCCTGGAGCACGCCGAACCCGGGACCCTGGGCGAGCCGCCCCAGGCCATCGCCGGGGAATGCGTGGTGGTGGTCGAGGATGATCCGGCGGTGCGCATGCTGGTGCTCGATGTGCTGAGCGAACTGGGCTACCGCGCCTTCGAGGCCGAGGACGCCCGCAGTGCCCTGCCCTTCCTGGAGTCGCCCATGCGGGTCGACCTCTTGGTGACCGATGTCGGGCTGCCGGGGATGAACGGCCGGCAACTGGCGGAGATCGCCCGCCAGCATCGCCCGGGGCTCAAGGTGCTGTTCATGACCGGCTACGCGGAAAAGGCCGCCGAGCGCCAGGGTTTCCTGGAGCCGGGCATGGACTTGATGGCCAAGCCGTTTTCCATCGAGGAACTGGCGCAGAAGATTCGTCAGATGATCGGTCGCGAAGATGGAATTCAGGCATAATCCGCGGCCGCCGTATTCCCGCTACAAGGTCACCCGCCCATGAAAGCCCAAGCCCGCCATATCCTGGTGAAAACCGCCGAAGAAGCCGAACAGCTCAAGCAGCGCATCGCCAAGGGCGAAGCCTTCGACGTGCTGGCCAAGAAATACTCTACCTGCCCCTCCGGCAAGCGCGGCGGCGACCTGGGCGAAGTGCGCCCCGGACAGATGGTCGGCGCCATCGACCAGGTGATTTTCAAGAAACCCCTGCGCACCGTGCACGGCCCGATCAAGAGCAAGTTCGGCTACCACCTGGTGCAAGTGTTCTTCCGCGACTGACCGCTAGCCGCTGCCGAACCCGCGAGGCTGCGCCATGGCCCGCAAGGCCTTCAGCGCCTTCAAGAGCGCCCCGGCCCTGCGGCCCGTACGCAGCCTGCAGAAGCGGCTACACCGAGTGGCGAGGGATCAGGGCACCTGGATACTGGATCACCCGTGCCGCCAGGCGATGCCCGGCTTCGGCGGCTGACACCGGCTCCTGGCCCGACAAACGCGCGGCCAGGTAGGCGGCGCTGAACGAATCCCCCGCCGCCGTGGTATCCACCACCTTTTCCACCCGCTGCGCCGCTACCTGGTACAGGCCCTCGCCACAACGCACCCAGCACGGCTGGGCGCCGCACTTGACCACCACTTCGGCCAGCCCCGGATAGGCCGCCAGCACCGCTTCAGCATCGGCATGGCCGAACAGCGCCTGTTCGTCATCCAGGGTCAGCAGCGCCAGGTCGACCTGCTCCAGCACCTGCTGGTAGGCCTGCCGCGCCTGTTCCACGGATGCCCAGAGCCTGGGCCGGTAGTTGTTGTCGAACACCACCCGGGCCCCGCACCGGCGGGCTTCGGGCAACAGCTCCAGCAGCCGGGCACGACCTGCCTCGCCCAGTACCGCCAGGGTGATGCCGCTGAAATACAGCACGCCGTAATCGCGCAACTGCGCAAGGATCGCCCCGGCCGCCGGGGTGTTGAAGCAATCACGTACCGCCGCCTCGTTGCGCCAGTACAAAAAGCGCCGCTCGCCACGCTCATCGGTCTGGATGCAATACAACCCCGGCAAGCGCCCGGGCAGGCGCTGGACCTTGTCCAGGCCGATCCCCTCGGCGGCCCAGGCCTGGCACATGGCTTCGCTGAAGCTGTCGTCGCCCAGGGCGGTGACGTAGTCGACCCGGGCGTCCTCGCCCAGCTCGCGGACCAGGTACACCGCAGTGTTCAAGGTGTCGCCGCCGAAGCTCTGCTGCAGGCTGCCGTCGGCGCGCTGTTGCAGTTCGATCATGCATTCGCCGATCAGGGCGATGCGCAGGTTGGCGGTGTTCATGATGAGGGCATCTCTGGCGAGTATTTGTGTTGTCGGGGAGAACGTCATCACCTGCGCAGCAGGTGCCAGAATCAGAAGCAGGTCTCGAGGTTTTCCAGGACCCGCAACTGCTCGTCCACCAACAACCCGGTGCGCCACTTGTCGAACGTCAGGCATGGGTGGGACGTGCCGAAGGAGAGGATGTCCCCCACCCGCAGCTGTACCCCAGGGGCCACGGTGAGGAACGCATGCTGGTCCATGACCGCGGTGACCTTGCAGCCACTGACGTCATCCCCGGCGCCCGCCTCGGCCCCGGCCCGGTAGCGCCGCAACGGCAGCGGCAGGCCGGCGTCATAGGCCACGTCGCGCTTGCCCAGGGCCACCACCGCGAAGCCCGGCTCCGGCAGCGACTGCACATGGGCCCAGACCTCCATCGCCGGGCGCAGGCCTTCGTCCAGGTCGCTGCGCCGGTCCAGCACGCAGCACTGGGCCTCTTTGTAGATCCCATGGTCATGGGCCACATAGCTGCCAGGGCGCAGCACGCTGAGGAACCGGCCCTTGGCGTTATGGGTCTTAAAAGACTCGGCGATCAGGTCGTACCAGGCCGAACCCGAAGCGGTGATGATCGGCTGCTCGATGGCGAACAGGCCGTCATCTTGCAGGTCCACTGCCAGGCGCACCAGGGAGTCGGCGAATTGGCGAATGCCCGCCACCGCCTGGTCGCCATGGATCACCCCCTCGTAGCCTTCGATTCCGCACAGGGCCAGCGCCGGCTGGGCCTTGATCGCCCGAGCCAGTTCCACGACCTCCTGCTCGCTGCGGCAGCCGCAGCGCCCGCCCACCACGCCGTACTCGATCATCACCTTGAGGGTGACGCCGCGCTGGGCGAAAAACGCCCCCAGGTCGGCGACGTTGTCCGGGTGATCGACCATGCAGTAGAAGTCGAAATCCCCGGCGGCCAGCAACTCGGCTACCAGCGCCATGTTCGGCGCACCCACCAGTTGGTTGGCCATCAACACCCGGCGCACGCCATGGGCATAGGCCGCCCGCGCCTGCACGGCGGTGGCCAGGGTGATGCCCCAGGCGCCGGCGTCCAGCTGTCGCTGGAACAGCCCCGGCATCATGCTGGTCTTGCCATGGGGGGCCAGCTCGGCGCCGCTGGCGCTGACGAATGCCTGCATCCAGCGGATGTTGTGTTCCAGGGCCTCACGATGCAGGACCAGGGCCGGCAGGCTGACGTCCTTGAGCAAGCTGGCGCCAGTGGCGGCCGCGCCCTTTTGCACCAGCGGCAGATTCGAAACAGAAGACATGTGGCTACTCCTTGGCAAAGCGGCCAGCGACGGCCGCGGGGTACACGTTAGTCGTTGATTCGCCGGGCCAGGCGATCGGCGCTGTCGAGCAGCACCTGGCGATAGTGGCGATAGTTGGCCTGTGCATCGGCCCGGGGCGCGACGATGCACAGGGTACAGACGCACACACCGTGCTCATCGCGCACCGGCGCGGCAAAACAATGGGTGAAGGTGTCGGCGACGCTGTCGAAAGAGAAGAAACCTTCCTCGCTGGCCTGGCGGATTTCCCCAAGGAAGCGCGCCAGCGGCAGGCGTTCGCCGCCAGGCAGGATGAAATCGCCCTCGTCGATCAACTCGACGATCTGCTCATCGCTCAAGTGCCCCAGCAGCAAGCGCCCGGACGCGGTCCAGGGAATGGGCGCGTTCTCGCCGATGTCCGAGGAAATGCGAAAGTGCCGCTCGCCCTCCTTCATCAGCGCCACCGTGTACTTGCGCCCATTGAGCAGGCACATCTGCGCGGTTTCGCCGGTCTGGGCGACGATGTCCTGCAGGGCCTGGTCAGCTTCGCGGCTCAGGTCGAAATGCCGCAAGTGCGCCTGGCCGAGAAAGTAAAGCTGGCGCCCCAGGTACACATGCCCGTCGCGCCCCACCGGCTCCAGGATGCGCCGCTCCAGCAGGGATTCCACCAGCTCGTAGACCGTGGACTTGGGGCTGCCCACGCCCTTGGCGATATCGTTTGGGCGCAGCGGCTGGCCGACCTCCTTGAGGAAATCGAGGATATCGAACGCCCGGTCCAGGCCCCTGGCCCGGCGCTTGATGTTGTCTTCGCTCATCTTCGTACCATTCCCCAAAGCACTCCCATTCACGCCTCGACTTGCCGCTTGCAGCTAGCCGCTTACCGCTGCTTGTAAGCCACGCAGTCGATCTCGACCTTGCAGTCCACCATCATGCTGGCCTGCACACAGGCCCGGGCCGGCGCATGCTCGGGTTTGAAGTACTCGCCGAAGACCTTGTTGAAACTCCAGAAATCCCGCGGGTCCTCCAGCCATACGCCAACCCGCACCACATCCTCCAGGCCGTAGCCGGCCTCTTCGAGAATGGCCACCAGGTTGCGCAGGGTCTGATGGGTCTGCTCAACAATGCCGCCATGGATGATCTCGCCATCCAGCGCCGGCACCTGGCCGGACACATGCAACCAGCCATCGGCCTCCACGGCGCGGGCGAAAGGACGCGGCTGGCCACCGCCTGCGGTGCTGCCGGTGCCGTAACGGGTAATGCTCATGGGGTTTCTCCTGGTTGAAGGTGGCCATCCACGACCACGCCTGAGAGCTCCGCAGCCCATCGCAGCAGCGACGGGCTCCGAACAATATTTCCGCTACAACGGAATTAGAATCGCAGTAACGGAATATTGATGGAGTCTGCCATACAAACCAACGGCGGCAACAGAGGAAAAAATCGAACGCGCGCTCTCAGTCCTGTAGCTGCTGTCGAGCCCGGGCGAGGCTGCGACAAGGGCCGCAGGACCTTCGGCGGATTGACGATCCCAGCGCCCGCTGCGCACCCGTGCGCAGCCTGGGGCAGCGGCTCCACAAGGCGATGCCAGGGCTTTCGCTCTGTTTAGATTTGCTTTGGCTTTTGATCCTGAAGGCCCCGTTGACCACGATGGCCGAACGCAGGCATTGAACCGTGGGTGACCCGGCAGGACGCCGGGTTAGCCGCATTAGGCCAGGGATGGCTCATTGCAGCGGCCCATGGATGGCTCGTTGCCGCGGCCCATGGATCAATGCAAGAGAGAGTATGTCGAGCCTAGGCGAGGCACCGAGTGGAGGGGCAAGCGTTTTTGCTTACTTTTTTGGCGAAGGCATCAATCAAAGTCGGAAACGCACAACACCCACCAGAGATTCCGAGCCCCCTGACACACCACATAAGCGGAAGAAATCGTCGACCCCCGGGTCAATTCACACCAATCGAGGCTGTCAAACCGATACACCACAAGCTCGGAAAACGGCGCCGGAAACACTGCCTCCAGCGCCTCTCCCACCAACTTGCGGGCACTGGCCTGGCCCAACCCGCGGGTCGAGTGATGACAGCCGCCTCGCAGCACCACCGCCAGCAACGAGCCCTCGAACTCGTATCGATTCAGCAGGGAAAAAGGTCCGAACTCAGGCTCGACCTGCCCGATCACAGTCGACCCGGCGAAGTCGCTGAAACGCTCCAGAAACTCGGCCAGTCGCCGCCCCTCGCCCAGTACCCTGATGCAAGGATCTGGCTTGAAGAAGCTGGAAACCACCTCGCCACACCGGGCAAGCACGGCCAGCAGTTCGGCAAGGGGCGGCTTGTCGACGACGAACTCGCTGGCAACGGTAAATGGCGCTACCGCCTCGTGCTTCAGGTTCTGATCTTGACTCATGCTGGATACCCGACTTTCAACGCAAATAGGCAATCGCCCTGGCGGCTACTGCGCCCTGAGCTGCTGCGACCGCAGATAACCGCAACGGCACCGCTCAGAACGAACAGGCCAGAGGGGCGACAATGTAGCGGCCGCCTACCTGAACGGCAAATCCGCAAGCCATTGTGCCCCGCGAGCCCATCGCTCTTACGCCTTGAAGGTCAACACCGGCGAAAACCGCGCAATCACCGACACCGTCTGCTCCTCCACCTGGGAACGAATCACCTGCCCGATCTCCTTGTACGCCCCCGGCGCCTCCTCGATCATCCGCTCCTCCTTGGTGGTGATGCACTCCACCCCCTGTAACCCCAGGAACGCCTTGTCCCGCTTGGCCCGCACGATCACGTCGCCGCGCGACATCGAACGCCCGGCGCCGTGGCTGGCCGAACGCATCCAGCGTTCGTTGCCCAGGCCGGTCAACAGGTAGGAATCGTGGCCCATGCTCCCGGGAATCAGCAACGGCTGCCCGGCATAGGCCGGGGTCGCGCCCTTGCGGTGCACGTTGCCCACCTCCTCGCGCAACACGATGTTGTGCGGCACATCGACGATCAGCGGTGCCTCGATCCCCGCGCCGAACACCTGCCGGGTGCGCTGGCGCACCATCTCGGCGATCAGCGCGCGGTTGGCATCGGCATAGTGCGCGGCGCTGTGCATCGCTAGCAGGTACTCGTCGGCCATCTCGCCGAACAGGGCGAAGATCTTCGATTGCGGATGCTTCAGGCCCGCCGGCCACAAGGCCTTGGCCTTGTCCATCCAGCGCCGCCCGACATAGAACCCGACATCCCGCGAGCCGGTGTGGATCATCATCACCACCTGCCCCACCGCCAGGCCGTGGGTAAAGCAGGCCTGGCGATCCACCAGCTCGGTAACCACCTGGATCTCGACGAAGTGATTGCCGCCGCCCAGGGAGCCCAGGCCCGGATCACGAAGAACCTGCCGCGACCGGTCCTGCAAGGCCTCCGGGCCATAGGCGGCGCGACCACGGGCAAAGGACGAGCCATGCAGGCCGGCCAGCTCACGCTGCAACTGGGCGAAATCCGCTCCGGCGAACAAACCCACCGGAGCCTGCTGCCGGACCTGGGCCCAGAAGTCTCCCAGGCCCGCCTCGAACAACGCGCTCATGGCTTGCGGGCTGGTGGGAATGTTGCGCGTACCTTCCAGCAGGTCGCCACGCACCAGGGCGGTCCACTTGGCCTTCTGCGCCATGAACTGCTCATAGTCCAGGCCCAGCTTGTGCAGGCGCATGCCGCAATTGATATCGGTGCCGATGGCCTGGGGCACCACCAGGTCGTGGCTGGTGACGATCACGCTGCCCACCGGAATCGAGCTGCCGGTGTGGAAGTCCGGCGTGGCGCAAGCGCACTTCACCTCGCCGCCATGGGGGTGGGCGACGCGAGCGAAATCCATGAGCTGGGTGATGGCCTTCTCTTCGATGGCAAAACCTTCGGGCAGCAGCAAATCAGCCTTGAGCCCGGCGTCATTGATCGAGGAGATGGAAAGGGAATTGGAATTCAGGCGTTCGATGGCCACCCCGGAACGGGCGAGCTTGTGCTGAATTCTCTTGAACGGTACTTGGGTCATATTCGACTGCTTTTCTTGGACGCAACAAAACAACCACCCTTTTGGTGGCTGGAATTGTCTGGTCAGCAGCGAAACTTAGACGGCGCATATGGTGATGAGCCCGAGGCTTCATGTAAATACCCGCCAGCCACTTTTTTGTAGCTCGCCCTCCAGGCCGACCTGCCACCGTTTGGCCTGGATGGCGTTCAGGCCCCGCGCCGATGGTTCTGAGGCCAATCGGCGCAGTCGTCGATCACATCCTGGGGCACCTTGGTGCTCCTCCATCGAACAAGCTTTGCCGACCTCGTCGCTGGCCTCTTTCTGCCAGGCCGCGCCTACATCGGCCGCACTGGAGACTCCCTTGAAGATCGCCTCTTCAAGCGTCATGAAAACGAGACAGCAGAACCGGCAGGGCACCGCGGCCACGATGTAATATGTAGCAAGCTAAACCGATGCCCCCCTGTCGCCATTGCCTATCGCAAGGATTGCCCATGCCCCGCGCCATCACCCTGCTCACCGAAGACTTCGCCGACTGGGAAACCTCCCTGATCAACGCCACTGCCCGGGCCTACTACGGTTTCGACTGCCGCTACGCCAGCCCCGGCGGCACGCTCGTCACATCCATGGGCGGCTTGCGAGTGACGCCCGACCTGGCACTGGAGGACATCGACCTGGAGCAACTCGACCTCTTGATGATCTGCGGCGGAGCCTTCTGGCAGAGCGGCCAGCCCCTGGAGATCGGCGCCCTGCTGCGCGACGCCCAGGCACGCGGCATCGTGCTCGCAGGAATCTGCGACGGCACCCGGGTCCTGGCCCAGGCCGGGGTTCTCGATCGCCTGCAGCACACCTCGAATTCGGCGGCCAACCTGCTCTCGGTGAACTACGACGGCGCCGCGCATTACCAGGATGTAGCCCACGCCGTGGCCGACCAGCGCGTGATCACCGCGCCGGGCAGCGCCCCGGTGAGCTTCATGGAACAGATCCTGCGTACCTTGGGTATCGACGATCAGAACCTGCAGGACTACATCGCCCTGCACGCTGCGCAACACCGCCGGCAAGGCTAGTCGGCCAGCGGGTTATCCACCGCCAGCACCGCTTCGTAGTGCCCGCTGTCAGGCGCGAAGGAGACAAAGTCCTCGAGGCCGGGCTTTTGCAACCACAACCGCCCGCAGCGGCTGCACTCGTAGGCCGTGGAAGTACAGGCCAGGTAGACGCTGGACAAGCGATCCTCGAAATACTCGGTGGGCCGGGGCCGCCAAGGGCCCTTGGCGTACTCCCGGTCCAGCAGTTCGTCGACCTTGCCGGCGCTGGCGGCGACCAGCAGGTCGTTGGCCAACTGCGCCGCCCCGGTGAAGAACTCCTGCTCCTGCCCATTGGGCAAGATCGCCGCCTTGTAAGGCAGGTCGTCAGTTTGGTCGACGATGACATGTCCGCAGCGGCAGGCCAGTTTGCTCACAGGGGTTAACCTCGATGTGGGTTGCACAAAAGATCGAGGGCATCGCTGCTGCGCTACCCTCCCGGGCGGTTACGGCAGCGGCGCCGCTCCGGAGTCTTGCCCCTGGCCTGGTCGATACGAGTCAACCTTCCATGGGGAGTATTCCAACTCCACCCGAAACTGCTCCTGCGTGGGCCGCAATACCAGGAAAACCGACATTCGCTGCGGGTCCAGGGTCATGCAGCGCGCCTCCAGGCGTTGTCGCAGGCCAGGGTCCTGCCTGAAATCTTCCTCTCGCCCATCAATGGCCACCAGCTCGACCTGGCAATCGACCACTTGCCCCTGCTCATTGGCTCGGGCGCGAATACGGGCGGTACCGATGCTGTCCAGGGATTCCTGGGCGAACAGCCGATGCCAGAGGTACTGCTCTTGCAGCGCGTACCCGCGGACCGTTGCGCGAATCTTCTGCTCCTCCATCGGCCGCGACTTGGGCTGCGGGAAGACCACCGGCAGCACTACTTGCAGATTGTCCCCGGGAACACTGGCGAACAGCTGCGCCCCGGCCCTGGGAAATACCATGTTCCAGCAGATGCTCTCCAGCAACGGTGCAAGCCTGCGGTTGTCGGGGAAACGCTGCAGGGGATAGTCGGGCAATGCCTCGGCGGAACAACCGACTACCGCGTTGCGACGATCGATCACCGCATGCAGGGCCAGGCCGCCGACCCAGTCATCGACGTTGTAGCGGTTCACGCCCTGGTTCAACACCCGCTCGAAGCCCGAAACAAAGCCGGCCATCTGTTTAGCGGCCTGCTGCTCGGGAGTGGGCGCCGAGGTACCTTGGCAACCGGCGCCAAGCAGCAGGCCAGCCAGCAGCAAGCCCCCTGCGACAAGCCGCGGCAGGCATTCAAAAGATCGGTAGTGCACGGTTCGCTCCATGGGCCTGCCCAGGCCCCAGGCCCGCAGCAGGTCGAATCATCCAGGGGCCGGGAGCATATAGGCTGGCGCGAAGACACACAAAAGCTTGTTGCGCCCCGGCGACTCCGCCTCAGGGACGGCTGCCCTTGACCCCCAGCACCTGCTCCAGGTGCCGGGCCTCGGCGTCCGACAGCGGCGGTGCGGGAAGCGCTGCGCCCTGCTGCTCGGATGCCCGTCGCGCCGACACCGCAGGCTTGATCCTGGTCACCCGGTTACGATTCGAGCTGCTCGCAGGATACAGCGCCTCATCCAGGCACTTATCGCGCATGCCCTGGCTGGACAAGCCCTGGCAGCCCTTGCCATTGGACAATGCACGAGCACCGCAGGTGGCCTTGCTGTCCGGGTCTTGCAGGTCGATGCAGCTCAAGGAACCGAAGCCATGCCCCAATACAGAGGCCGCATCCTCCCCATGGGCAATACCGGCGCACAGCAGCAATGGAGCAAAAAACAGTAAGACGCGCATATGACAGGAGCCTCCCTGGCGGCCGGACGCTCCAACGGAGCCTGCGGCCTGGCTGAGTAAAAGCCCCGTTCTAGCAGGCGAAGATGAACATTTTCCGTTCCCTGGACACAAATAGCGGCCCAACGGCCTGCGCGATGGCATGCTGTCGCCCCTTGCCTGGCTCTGGAGGAGCAGCCCTTGAATCAACGCATCTACCTGATCGGCGCCTCGGGAGCCGGCGTCAGCACCCTGGGTACTGCCCTGGCCCGGCACCTGGGCTTGCCCCATGTCGATGTCGACGATCACTACTGGCAACCCAGCAACCCGCCCTTCGTGCAAGCCTGGCCCCCGGAGCGACGTGTGCAGAACCTGAGCCGCGCGCTGGGGCGCGAGCCCTGGGTGGTATCCGGGTCGATGGATGGCTGGGGCGATGCCCTCATCGCCCAGGCGGACTGGGTGCTGTACATCGACACGCCGACGCCGCTGCGCCTGGAACGCATCCGTGCCCGGGAACGCCAGCGCTTCGGCCCGCGTATCTTGCCCGGCGGCGACATGCATGCCCGGCACCTGGCCTTCCTCGAATGGGCGGCAGCCTACGACAACGGCACCCGGGAAGGGCGCAACCGCCCACGACACCAGGCCTGGCTGGCACGGCTCGAGCGGCCCCAGGGGCATATCGACGGTTCGGTATCGGTACCACAGATGCTGGAGCAAGCCCGGGCGATCATGGCCAGGAGCACTTGCTGATTGCCGTCACGGACCAGGGCATCGGCCCTGGATGACTGAAGCGCCCACCGATCGGCGAGCGCCAGAATTGGATACGCCACAAGGGCGTCTCAATGGAACAGGGAAGACGCCGCCCAAGCGAAGCACGTCAAGACCAACGCCATTCCCATTACATACACCGCCAACGCACGACCCACGGAACCACCCCACGCAACAGACTCTTGACTTGCAGCCGCTCGACGAACGACCAATAGCGCGCATTCTAGCAGCGAGCGCCGTCATATTGACACGCAACCCATCGCCGTTTTCAGCCATCCCGATAAATGGCAATCAGCGTCATTTTTATGACGGAAATGTAATGGAAGATTGACTCTCAGCCCTGGAATCGGGGACTTGCCGACACATCCTTTTGCATTTTCCGAACGATTTATCCCAGGCCGGCGGAACTTCGATTTCGTCCCACTGCCAGACACCCTCTTTTCTTCTGCAACCTCGCCCTTGAGCGCTCCCCAGGGTTGCGCCCCCTGGTTGGACAAGAGTGGTTCCCACTGCTTTCATTCAGGGTCAGGCCCGGTTGCATTACTACCCAGGAGGGGTCAATGCCTTTCAAAGTCATGATGGTTTTCGGAACACGCCCAGAGGCAATCAAGATGGCGCCCCTGGCGCGAGTCCTGCGTCAATGGCCAGGAATCGAACTGCACATCTGCTCCACCGGACAGCACCGGGAGATGCTCAAGCAGGTGCTCGATTCGTTCGAGCTGGAAGTCGACGAAGACCTGCAGGTCATGACCCAGGGCCAGTCCCTGAATGGTCTCTCGCAGCAATTGCTGATCAACCTCGACGCCACTTACCAACGCCTGCGCCCGGACATGGTGCTGGTGCATGGCGACACCACCACCAGTTTCATCGCCGCCCTGGCCGCGTTCAACCGCCAGCTCCCCATCGGCCACGTCGAGGCCGGCCTGCGTACCGGCAACCTCAGGGCCCCCTGGCCCGAAGAGGCCAACCGCCGCCTCACCGGGGTGATCGCCGACCTGCATTTCGCCCCCACCGCCAAGTGCGAGGCCAACCTGCTGCGCGAAGGCGTGCCGGAAGCCAACATCGAGATCACCGGCAACACCGTGATCGACGCCCTGCTGTGGATGCGCAGCCACCAGGAAGAACTGCACTGGCGACCGAGCGCCCATTCACCGCTGGCGATCCTCGATGACAGCCGGCGCATGGTATTGATCACCGGCCACCGCCGGGAAAACTTCGGCGATGGGTTCCAGCAGATCTGCGAAGCTTTGGCCGAATTGGGACAGCGCTACCCGGACGTCCAGTTCGTGTACCCGGTCCATCTCAATCCCCAGGTGCAGAACGCCGTATACGGCCTGCTGTCGGACAAGCCCAACATCTACCTGATCCCGCCCCAGGACTATCAGCATTTTGTCTGGCTGATGGGACGTTCGTACTTCATTCTCAGCGACTCCGGCGGTATCCAGGAGGAGGCCCCGGCCATCGGCAAGCCGTTGCTGGTGCTGCGCGAGGTCACCGAACGCCCCGCGGTGCTCGAAGGCGGCACCGTGCTTTTGGTGGGCACCGACCGTGAGCGCATCGTGCGCCACGCCAGCGAACTGCTGGACGATCAACAGGTGTACGCACGCATGAGCCGGGTCCACAGCCCCTATGGCGATGGCCACGCCAGCGAACACATCGCCCGCCGCTTGAGCGCCTGGCTGGAGGCTCAAGCCGCGGGTGGCCCTGCATGAACCTGGAGCTGATCGATTTTTTCATCTACATCCTCTATGGCCTGAAGTACCTGGCCATCACCCTGGCCCTGCTGATGTTCCTGCTGGGCCTGGATGACCTGTTCATCGACCTGGTGTACTGGACCCGCAAGCTGATCCGGCGCTGGCGCATCTACGAGAAGTTCCAGCCGGCAGACGAGCAACGGCTGTTCGAGGCAGCGGAAAAACCCCTGGCGATCATGGTCCCGGCCTGGAACGAGGTCGGCGTGGTGGGCGAGATGGCGCGCCTGGCCGCCTCCACCATCGACTACCAGAACTACCAGATCTTCGTCGGCACCTACCCCAACGACGCCGAGACCCAGGCCGACGTCGACGCGGTGTGCCAGCACTACCCCAATGTGCACAAGGTGGTCTGCGCGCGCCCCGGCCCCACCAGCAAGGCCGACTGCCTGAACAACATCATCGACGCCATCCTGCGCTTCGAGAGCGAAGCGAAGATCGAGTTCGCCGGGTTCATCCTGCATGACGCCGAAGACGTGATCTCGCCGATGGAGTTGCGCCTGTACAACTACCTGCTGCCCAACAAGGACCTGATCCAGATTCCGGTCTATCCCTACGCGCCGCAATGGCAGGGCTTCACCGCCGGCCACTACGTCGACGAGTTCGCCGAGAACCACGGCAAGGACGTGATCGTGCGCGAGGCCCTGACCGGCCAGGTGCCCAGCGCCGGGGTCGGCACCTGCTTCAGCCGCCGGGCCATCAGCGCCCTGCTGGAAGACGGCGACGGCATCGCCTTCGACGTGCAGAGCCTGACCGAGGACTACGACATCGGCTTTCGCCTGAAGCAAAAGGGCATGAAGTGCATCTTCGCCCGCTACTCGGTGAACGATCCGAAGCTGGCCCTGGATTATGAGTGGGCCCCGGGGATGAACCGCCAGTTCGCCCAGGTGATCTGCGTGCGCGAGCATTTCCCCCGGGACTGGCAGCACGCCGTCCGGCAGAAGTCGCGCTGGATCGTCGGCATCGTGTTCCAGGGCACCACCAACCTGGGCTGGAGCAGCAAGAACCTGCTCAACTACTTCCTCTGGCGCGATCGCCGCGGGCTGATCGCCTACCTGCTGAGTTTCCTGGTGAACCTGCTGCTCCTGGTCCTGCTGGGCATGTGGCTGATCACCGTGCTGTCCCCGGACGCCTGGCACTTCCAGTCGATCCTCACCGACAGCCCGCTACTGGCGGCGCTGCTCTGGCTCAACGGCCTGATGCTGGCCAACCGCCTGTTCCAGCGGGCCTGGTTCGTCACCCGTTTCTATGGCCTGGGCCAGGGCCTGCTCTCGGCTCCACGCATGATGTGGAGCAACTTCGTCAATTTCTTCGCCAACCTGCGGGCACTGCGCCAGGTCTTGCAGATGGGCGACTCGCGACGGGTCGCCTGGGACAAGACCACCCATGAATTCCCGGCCCTGGCCAAGGCCCAGCGCACGCCCCTGGGCCATCGCCTGGTGGAAAAGGGCCTGCTCAGCGAAGCACAGCTCGAAGCCGTCCTCACCAGCCCGCTGCACCGGCGGCTGGGGCGCGAACTGCTGGTGCGCGGCTACATCGACAGCATCCAGCTGGTACAGGAGCTGGCCGCGCAGTTCGAGCTGGAGTGGGCACCGCTCAACCCGTTCAAGCTCGATCCCCAACTGATCGCCAGCGTGCCCCGGCGCATCGCCGTGCAGTACGGCGTGCTGCCGGTCATGGACGAGGATGGCACGCTGGTCCTGGCCTCCGAGGATCCGGTCAGCCAAGTCTCGCTGGGGGCCATCAGCCGCCAGCTCAAGCGCCCGGTCAAATGCCGCCTGGCGCCCCAGGGCCGAGTGACCCTGGGTATCCGCCACTGGTACCCGGGCAAGCACCAGGGCGAGGAAACCCGGCGCATGCTGGCCACCCTGGAACGGCACCAGGATGACGAGGCGCTGCTCGAACGGGTCAGCCATCACCAGGTGCAGATCGGCCGCCTGCTGCAGGCACACGGCCTGGTCCCGGCGAGCTTGTTCAACCAGGCCATGATCGACTACGACGCCGACCGCGGCTCCCTGGGCGAGCACCTGGTCGAACGCGGCATGATCACCGCCCAGGTGCTGCAACAGGCCCTGGCCGACCAGGCCGAGGAACAACAGGCGGCCTACAGCATCGTGGCGCAGGTGACCCCATGAACAAGCACGCTCCATGGCTGCTGGGCAGCCTGCTGCTGGGCCTGTCCGGCACGGTCCTGGCCCAGGAACTGACCGAGTTCGAGCGTTTTCGCAGCTATCCCTACCTCGACCGTGGCTACCGCGAAGCACAGAAGGGCAACTGGAAGGAAGTCGAGCGCCTGACCCGGCACCTGCTGCAGCGCGTACCCAGGAACCAGGAAGCCCAGGGCCTGCTGGCCCAGTCCCTGGCCAAGCAGCGGCGCTACAAGGATGCGGTGCAAGCCATGGCCAACGCCCCCCAGGACAGCGAGGCGCTACTGGACCTGCACCTGACCTGGATCGACCAGGACCCGCCCGCCCCGGAGCAAGTGCAGCGCTGGCTCGACAGCGCTCCCCCGGCCCAGCGCACCCAGTTGTGGCAGGCCTATAGCCTGAGCCTGGCCACCTCCGGCGGTCCCCGGCGCGCCTACGACTGGCTGGCGCAGCTGCCGGCCAAGGGCGACGACACCGAACTGCGCCAGGCCCGGGCCAACTGGTCCGAGCAGTTGAGCAACACCGGCGACACCATCGCCCAGCTGGAACCGCTCGCCGCCAGCAGGCAACTGGACGCCGAAGGCTGGCAACGCCTGGCCAACGCCTACATGCAGCATCTGGACGAAGCCAAGCTGGAACAACTGCTCGAGCAGGCGCCCAGCCCCCAAGCGGCGCATCAGGTGCACCGGGCGATGATCCAGCGGGCCATCGCCCTGGGCCGCAACAACCAGGCCCAACGCTGGATCCTGCGCCTGTCGCCGGCCGAGCAGGCCGACCCGGCGATCCGCCTGCAGCACTGGGAACTGGCTCGCGAGGAGAACGACAGCGACACCGTGCGCCGCCTCAGCGACGAACTGCGCCGCCCCTGCCTGGAGACCGTCGAATGGCTCTCGCGGCACGACCCGGACGCGGCCCTCAAGCAACTGCGCCAGTGCTCGCCCCAGGATGATCCCCAAGCCTGGCTGGTGCTGGCCCAGCGCCTGCAGGCCAGCGACCTGCTGCAAAACCAGAGCCTGCCCGAACCCTGGGATACGGCCCGGCGCGAGCGGCTGATCGAGGTCTGGCAGGAACAGGGCCAGGGCGCCCGGGCGTTGCAATGGCTGCGCCAGCAACCGCAGACGCTGCCGGTGCTGAAAAAGCGCGCCGAACTGCTCCAGGCCCAGGGCCGCAACCGCGAGGCCGCCGAGTTGTGGGAGCGCCAGTACCGCCAGGGCGGCAACCTCACTGCCCTGGACCAGGCCACCTACCTGGCCCTGGCCGCTGGACGCCAGCCCCATGCCCAGGCCCTGCTGGAGCAAGCGTACGACCGCCACGCGGGCGCCCTGCCCGCCCCGCTGCTGCAGCGCCTGGCCGGGCTCTATGCCGCCACGCCGCAGTTGAACCCGCTGCAATTGCAGCGCATGACAGGGCTGATCAAGCGGGCCGACCCCGCCACCCGCAGCCAGCTATTGGCCCAACTGGCCGAAAACGGGCGCTGCGATGTGGTACGGCAGAGCATTGGCCAGCAACCCCGGAATGCGGGCGAGTACCGCGCACTGGGGCGCTGCGCCATGCCCGGGCAACCCGGCGCCGCCGTGGCCTGGTACCAGGCCGCCGAACGCCTGGGCGATCGTGGCAGCCGCCTGCCCCTGGCCTATGCCCTGGAGGCCGCTGGCGACTCCGCCGCAGCCCTGGCCGCCTGGCGCAGCATCCCGGATGCGCAATTGAGCGATAACGCCCGGCTCACCGCCAGCCGCAGCGCCTTAAACGTCGGCGACAACCACAGCGCCGAACGCTACTGGCAGCAAAGCAGCAGCCGTGGTGCCAATGAATGGGCACTGGGCGCGGCGATCGCCGAGCAACGCGGCGACTACCCGACAGCCCTGCAACGCCAGCGCCAGGCACTGGCCCAGTCACCCGACGCCGGGCACTACTACGCGGCCTCGATTACTGCGCAAAAGGCCGGCGAGCCGGAACAAAGCACCCAGTGGCTGGCCGAGGCCGTGCGCCGGCAACCGGACAACCCGCGCTTTGCTGCCGACTACGGCATGCGCCTGGCCGCCACCGACACCCCGGAGCAACGGCGCCTGGCCATTCCCCACCTGCAACGGGCCACCGGTGATTTCCCCGAGGATTATCGCCTGGGCGAAACCCTGGCCTGGCGTTACGCCGAAGTCGAAGACAGCGCCGCCGCCCGTAAGGAGCTGCGCCGGGTGATCGACCTGGAGCAGAACCCGGTGGCCGGCGACGACGAGAACGGCAGCCTGGAAGCGCGTCGCTATCGCCAGCGCCGCGCCCACGAGGCCCTGGCCCGGCGCGATAGCGTGACCATCGCCAGCACCTGGTCGCCAGGCGGGGTATCGACCAACAACAATCTGCTGCCGGACAACAGCGTCAAGGGCAGCCGGCGCCACCCTCAGTCGCAGAACGTGCAGATGGCCCTGTGGGACCATGCCCTGGGCGAGGAACCGAGCCGCAACGGCAGCAGCCTGTCGGTCTACGGCCGCACCTTGCTGGGTGGCCAGGGGCGCTCGTCCTATGGCGAGTCGGCCGCGGCCGGGGTCGGCTTGCGCTACAAGCCCTGGGGCAACGCCAACGTCAACTTCTATGGCGAGATCTACAAGCAGAGCCAGTTCGACGACCGCGACAACCACGGCCTGAGCCTGGGCCAGATGCTCGACCCCGGGCGGCTGCTGGACCAGCTCAACGACCATCGCAAGCGTGGCCACACCAGTACCGACTACCTGCTGCGGGCCACCGCCTCGGTCCTCGACCAGGGCCGCTACCGCAACGACTGGCGCATCGACGAAAGCGACTGGGACGAACGTTTCCTCTACCTGGATGCGGCCTGGTGGACCAAGGCCGGCGACCACCAATGGCTGTCGCGCTACCAGCAGGGCCATGCCTGGAAGCTGCCGGTGGGCAGCCCGCAGACCATCATGCCCTACGGTTTTCTCGAGTTCGCCGCCCAGGATCCGAGCAACGACTGGCGCCAGGACCTGCGCACCGGGCTCGGCCTGCGCTGGCAATACTGGTTCGACGACGACCAATACAACGCCTACCGCTCGCGCCTGACCGTGCGCACCGAGTACCAGCAATCCCTCGGCGGCAATCTGTATGAAGGCGGCAATGGCATCCTGGTGGGCGTGGAGCTGAATTTCTGATGAAACGACTGATGTACATCACCCTGCTGTGGCTGGGCCTGGGCCTGCACGCCCAGGGCGAGGAACGGCTGTTCTACCAGCCCTTGAACAGCGATGCGGCCCTGGGCCGCGAACAATGGCGCAAGATCTGGCAGGACAGCGCCCGCAACGGCGTAAAGACCCTGATCGTGCAATGGACCGCCTACGGCGACTCGCACTTCGGCGACGCCCATGGCTGGCTCGCCGACAGCCTGCGCCAGGCCCGCGAGCAGGGCCTGCAACTGGTGCTGGGGCTGTACATGGACCCAGCCTACTACCAGCGCATCCAGCAACTGGACAGCGCCGGCCTGGAAACCTACTGGCAGGCCCAACTAGGCACTTCCCTGGCGCGCCAGCGCAAGCTGCGCGAGGACTGGCAACTGCCGGTCAGCGGCTGGTACCTGCCCATGGAACTGGATGACCTGCATTTTCTCGATGCCCAGCGGCGGATCACCCTGCAACGCCAGCTCAAGGACTTCGCCCGCCAGCTCGACGCGCCACTGCACCTGAGCGCCTTCAGCGCCGGACACCTGGCACCGCAGGTGAATGGCGCCTGGCTCGGCGAACTGGCCAGCGCCGGCCTGCAGGTCTGGTGGCAAGATGGCGCCGGCACCGCACGCCTGGCCCCCATGGTGCGCGACAGCTATGCCAGCGCCCTGCCCTGTGGGGTCGGCATCGTCCGCGAGGCCTTCCGCCAGACCAGCGGCGAAGGCCAGCCGTTTCGCGCGGAACCTGCGACTCCCGATGCGCGACCGGCCGGCTGCCATGCCAGCGCGGTGTTCTCCCTGCGCTACCGCCCCTGGGGCCAGGCCTTGCGCACTCCTTAGCTCACTCAAGGGCCGGCGATGTTCAGGACCATTGAAGAACAGGTACTCAGCCAGGCCGCCCCGGCGGCCTTGAAGAACGAATTCGCCCAGTACGACTTCGAACGCCTGCACAGCTTCTGCATCCTGACCTACATCGCCAGCCTGAGCATCTGGCTGATCTTCGACCTGATCGTCAGCTTTCCCGGCCAGCAGGGCTTCACCTTCCTTTCGCTGGTATTCCTGACATTGCTGGTGATCGACACCATCATCCTGGGCTTCACCCACAAAGCCCGGCACTTCCAATGGGTCAACCTGCTGTTCGTGCTGGTCATCGCCCTGGCGGTGCGCCTGGTGATCGAGGGCCTGCCCATGGAGCTGCACCCGGTCTGGCTGATCCTCGGCGCCTCGAGCATTCTCTACAGCGCCTCGGTGATGCCGTTGCGGCGCTGGTCGTTCTTCGTCGCGGTGCTGATCACCTGGAGCGTGCTCAACCCTTACTGGATGACCCGCACCTCGATCACCGAACTCAAGGGCCTGATCGTCCTGGCCTACTCGCTGTTCCTCACCGCACTGACCCTGTACAGCTTCATCACCTTGCGCCAGGCCCGGCTGTACAACTACATCATGGCCAAGCGCTTGCTGGAGCAGGCCTATGTCGACGCCCTGACCGAGATTCCCAACCGCCGCTCGTTCATGGCTCGCGCCGACCAGCGCCTCAAGGTCCGGCCCCGGGAACCCGAGCATTACCTGGCGATGATCGACATCGACAATTTCAAGAAGATCAACGACCGCTACGGGCATGACAGCGGCGACGAGGTACTCAAGCGTGTCGCCGCCGATATCCAGTCGGTGATGGTGGATTTCGACTATGCGCGCCTGGGCGGCGAGGAGTTCGCCGTCTACCTGCCGGGGGTACGGCGCGAAGCCGTGGAACTGCTGGCCGCACGCTTGTGCCAGCAGGTGCGCGAGCAGTCGGCGGGGCCGCCAGTGACCATCAGCATCGGCCTGGCCCGGGTCGAGGACGACGACAGCCTGAACCAGGTGCTGGTCAAGGCCGACCAGGCCCTGTACCAGTCCAAGCACAGCGGCAAGGACCGCTATACCCTTCACGACGACTTGTGAGTCTTGGCCAGGCACCGATCTGCATTGGCGGGCAGCGGCGGCAGCTTGCCCGGCTCAAGCCTCGGAGTCGCTATCGTCAGCCCGTTCCCCAGCCAGCAGCAAGACCCGGGTCACCCGCCGTTCCTCGACCGTCATCACCTGGAGGCTCCAGCCTTGCCACTCCAGGCAATCGCCCTTGACCGGCAAGCGGTCCAGCAGGCTCATGACCAGCCCGGCCAGGGTCTGGTAGTCCTCGGTCGGCTCGGCGGCGAAGCCGGTGCGCTGGCGGATCTGCGCCAGGTTCAAGGCACCGCTGACCAGGAACCCGCCCTGCTCCTCGACGATGTCCGGACCTTCGATTTCGCTGGCGTCAGGCAACTCGCCGGCGATGGACTCGAGGATGTCGGTCATGCTCAGGACGCCGACGAAATCGCCGAATTCGTTGATCACGAAGGCGATGTGGGTCGAGGCCTTGCGCATCTGCTCCAGGGCATTGAGGATCGTGAAGCTGTCCAGCAGGTTGATCGTGGTCCGCGCCAGGTGCGCAAGGTTCGGCTGGTTGCCGGCCAGGTACTCCTTGAGCAGTTCCTTCTTGTGCACGAAGCCCAGGGGCTCCTCCACCGCACCGTCGCGAATCAGCGGCAGGCGTGAGTAGGACGAATGCATCAGTTTCTCGCGGATGCTTTCGGCATCGTCGGCCAGGTCGATGTAGTCGACGTCGGCACGTACCGTCATCAGGCTGCGGATCGGGCGTTCGGCCAGTTGCAGCACGCCGCTGATCATCACCCGCTCGCGGCGGTCGAACAGCTCGTTGGGCGCCGTCTCGTCGCCTTCCACCAGGTCGGCGATATCCTCGCCCACCTCCTCCGCTGCCAGCTTGCGCCCGCCCAGCAGGCGCATCACCGCGTGGGCCGTACGCTCGCGCATCGGCCGCAGGCCCTGCATGGACTTCTTGCGCCGGGCCCGGGCGATCTGGTTGAACAGTTCGATCAGGATCGAGAAACCGATGGCCGCGTACAGGTAGCCCTTGGGAATGTGGAAGCCCAGGCCTTCGGCGGTCAGGCTGAAGCCGATCATCATCAAGAAGCCCAGGCACAGCATGATCACCGTCGGGTGGCTGTTGACGAAGCGGGTCAGCGGCTTGCTGGCTACGATCATCACGCCGATGGACACCACCACCGCGATCATCATCACCGCCAGCTCATCGACCATGCCCACGGCGGTGATCACCGCGTCCAGGGAGAACACCGCATCGAGCACCACGATCTGCGCCACGATGGGCCAGAACAGCGCATAACCGGCGTTGCTGGCTCGCTGGCTGACATGGCCCTCAAGGCGCTCGTGCAATTCCATGGTGGCCTTGAACAACAGGAACACACCACCGAACAGCAAGATCAGGTCACGGCCCGAGAAGCTCTTGTCCCATACCTCGAACAACGGCTGGGTCAGGGTCACCATCCAGGAGATGCTCGCCAACAGGCCCAGGCGCATCAGCAGCGCCAACGACAGGCCGATGATCCGCGCCCGATCGCGCTGATGGGGCGGCAGCTTGTCGGCGAGGATGGCGATGAACACCAGGTTGTCGATGCCCAGCACCAGCTCCAGGACGATCAGGGTCAAGAGGCCAAGCCAGGCCGTGGGGTCTGCGATCCATTCCATAACGTAGGTCTCCGGAAAACTCAGGCGGCCAGGCGCGACAAGACGCCAAGGCGCAGGGCCTTGGGGACGGGCTGGCAAAGATGGGGAACGGCGGATGCCGGATAAGCACGGCCACTGCTGTGGCGGCCTGAACGCCTGCGCCTCAGGAGGGCGGGATGACGTGGGAAGTCAGGGGGGAAAGCGAGATGAGAGCGCCGATTGGGAGGCTCCGAGAGCGTGTTCATGCATGTCCTGAGTGAAAAAACGGATTTGGAGATTACAAGGCATGGGCCTCGCAGCCCCAGCGGCAAATCATTACAAGATTTTATCCGCCTCCCAGCGCGCTTGGTGTAGCCACTGCCCCAGGCTGCGCACGGCTCGGTACGAGCCGCCTGAATGGGGTCCGCAATTGGCCTGATACAACGCTGTGGCCGCTACGCGCCCGTGTAGAGCCTCGCAAGCTCGGCAGCGGCTACACGAGGATTTACCGGGACAGAGCGATTGCCGAAGTGGCGGTCAGCGGCGGTATTCGCGGCGCACTTGCTCGATGTAGCGAGTCACCGCCGGGGCCTGCTCGAAACGCCGATGGACCAGCGACAGCCAGGAAGAAGCCGAGCTACCCAGGATAGGTCGGTACAGGACATGGGGCAGGCTCAGGTGGCCCACCACCGACTCCGGCACCACGGCGACACCCTGCCCCAGGGATACCAGGGCCAGCACTGCCACCAGGCCACCGGGCTGTACACCGAGCTTGGGGGCGTAGCCGCCCTCAGCCGCCACCTGCAAGGTGCCGTTGATCTGTTCCGGCAGGATGAAGGTTTCATTGAGCAGGTGCTCGCAGGCGATCTGCGGCAGGCGGCACAGCCAGGACTGCGCCGGCAACGCCAGGACGAAACCCTCGGCCTCCAGGCGGATCGCCTCCACCCCTTCCGGCAAGGTCATGGGCGAACGGATATAGCCGATGTCCAGGCGACCGTCGGCGATCCGCGCCGGCAAGGTGGGCATGGGGCACTCGCGCACATTGAGGCTGACATCCGGGCAGTCGCGGACGAACTCCTGCACCTGCTTTTGCAGCACCCCCGAATACACCGCCGAGGCCACATAGCCCAGCTCGATATGGCCGATCTCGCCGCGGCCGGCGCGCTGGGCGTTGCGCTGGGCCAGCTCGAACTGGCGTACCGTGGCCTCGGCCTCCAGCAGCAAGGTGGCACCGGCCTCGGTCAGGCTGACCTCGCGCTGTTGGCGCAGGAACAGCCGCGTGCCCAGGGCCTGCTCCATGTCCTGGATCTGCCGGCTCAGGGTCGGTGGCGCGATGCCCAGTTGCTCGGCGGCCCGGGTGAAGTTGCGCTGGCGCGCCACCGCCAGGAAATAGCGAAAGTGTCGGATGTCCATAAATACGTTAGCCAAAAGGTAATGAACTTGCCGCCAGAGGCTAACGAACAGCGCCAATGGCCGGGATAAGCTCCCAGGACCTCCACACTAGAGAGCCCATGCCATGCACGTCAAACCCCTGCTTCTGGCCATGATCACCTGCTGCAGCCTGCAAGGAGCGGTAGCGGCAGAAACCCAAGCATCCGTTGCCCACAAGGCAATCCTTACCCTGGACCAAGCCCAGGACTTGCTCGAGGCCGCCCAGGAAACCGCCCGGGCCAAGGGTTGGCCCTGTGCCGTGGTGATAGTCGACGACGGCGGCTGGCCGGTTCTGGGCGCACGCATGGATGGCGCGCCGGTGGTCGCCGGGATCGAACTGGCCCAGGGCAAGGCGCGCACCTCGGCGTTGTTTCGCCGCCCCTCGGGCGATCTGGAAAACGCCATCAACGGCGGGCGCCCGGCGGCCCTCAGTGCCGGCCTGCTGATGATGAAAGGCGCCCAGCCGATCGTGCTCGAGGGCCAGGTGGTGGGCGCCATCGGGGTCAGCGCCGACACCCCGGCCCACGATGATGAAATCGCCCTCGCGGCCCTGGCCAGCCTTGGCCGGCAGAGTGCGCCATGAGCACCTCCGGCAACCCGCGCCTGACCCTGCTGACCGCCTCCGGTGTCTGCTCGCTGATCATCCTGGACACCAACATCGTCGCCGTGGCGCTGCCCAGCATCGCCCGGGACCTGGGCGCCGACTTCGCCGATATCGAATGGGTGGTCAGCGCCTACATGCTGGCCTTCGCCGCCCTGCTGCTCCCGGCCGGCAGCCTGGCCGACCGCTTTGGCCGCAAGCGCACCCTGCTCTGCGGCCTGGGTTTGTTCATCCTCGCCTCCGTGGGCTGCGGCGCCGCGCCCACGGCCCTGCTGCTGGACCTGGCGCGGGCACTCAAGGGAATAGGCGCGGCGCTGCTGCTGACCTCGGCCCTGGCGACCATCGGCCATGTCTTTCACGACGAAACGGAACGCGCCAGGGCCTGGGCCTTCTGGGGCGGCTGCATGGGCTTGGCGATGACCACCGCGCCGACGATCGGCGGCCTGATCACCCAGTACCTGGGCTGGCGCTGGATCTTCTACTTCAACTTGCCGGTGGGCGCCCTGCTGCTCTGGTGCGTCATGCGCCAGGTGCCGGAATCCCGCGATACCCGGGCGGCGCGCCTGGATCCCTGGGGCAGCCTGGTGTTCAGCGCCAGCCTGCTGTGCCTGATCTGGGGCCTGATCGAGGCCAACCGCATCGGCTGGGGCCATCCGGCTACTGTCCTGCGCCTGCTGGCCGGGTTGGCGCTGCTGGGCCTGTTCGTGCTGGTCGAGCGCCTGCAACAAAGGCCCATGGTGGACTTGCAGCTGTTGCGCCATCCACGCTTCATCGGCGCCTTGCTGGGCATGTTCGCCTACGCCGGCTGCGCCCAGGTGATGATGACCCTGCTGCCGTTCTACCTGCAGAACGGCCTGGGCTTCTCGGCCATCGCCTCGGGGCTGGGCATGCTGCCCTTCGCCTTGACCATGCTGGTCTGCCCGCGGATCGGCGCACGCCTGGCCGGGCGCTATCCGCCCGCCACGCTGATGGCCGCCGGGCTGGCCCTGGTGGGCAGCGGCAACCTGCTCAGCGCCTGGGCCGTGCAGGTCGGCGGCTACTCGGCCTTCGCCCTGGCGATCGCGGTGACCGGGGCCGGGGCCGGCCTGCTCAACGGCGACACGCAGAAGAACATCATGGCCTGCGTCCCCCGGGAACGTACCGGCATGGCCTCGGGGCTGAGCACCACCATGCGCTTCAGCGCCATCATGCTGGCCATCGGCGTGTTCGGCGCACTGTTGGGCAACCACACCCGGCAACTGCTGCAAGGCAATTTGCAAGAGGTACCCGGGCCCTGGTTGGCCCAGGCCCCGGAGATCGCCTCGCGGGTGGTGGCCGGCGACATGCAAGGCGCCCTGGCCGGGTTGCCCGAAAGTGCCAGGACCCTGGTCGAGCCCTTGGCCCTGCAGGCGTTCACCGGTGGTTTCGGCCTGGTCCTGGCGGCGGCTGGCGGCCTGGCCCTACTGGGGGCGCTGGTGGTGGGACGACTGATGCGCAGCCCCTTGCCGCAGGCCCGGGGCCTGGCCATGGAAAGCCGCTAGGCAGCGCCCTCCAGGTGCCTGGCCAGCACCTGGAAGGCGCTTGCAATTTCATAACATTGAGCCAATTGCCGGGGCTGCGAACCCACGGTTAAGGTGCGCCCTGCAATCGGCTTCACCGTCAGGAGACACCTTGGCCATGCACCGCGAATCACCTGCTGCTCCCCCTCCGGCCCCGATCAAGGTCGAGCTGCTGCCCCATGACCCGCAGTGGGCCGAACAGGCGCGGCAGATCGCCCAGGCCCTGCAAGCAGTCTTGGGCGATAACCTGTTGCAGGTACACCATATCGGCTCCACCGCGATCCCCGGCATCCTCGCCAAGCCGGTACTCGACCTGCTGCCCACAGTCCGCTCGCTGGCCGAGCTGGACGAACGCCAGGGAGCGCTGGAGGCCCTGGGGTACATCTGGCGCGGCGAGCTGGGCCTGCCCGGACGGCGCTATTGCAGCCTGGATGAACCGGCCAGCGGTCGCCGCCTGGCGCAACTGCACTGTTATGCCCAGGGCTCGCCGGAGATAGAGCGCCACCTGGCGTTTCGCGATCACCTGCGCCGGCACCCGGATATCGCCCAGGCCTACCAGCGGGAAAAACTCCGCTGCCAGGCCCTGCACCCCGACGACTCCCACGCCTACAGCGATTGCAAGGACGCCTGGATCCAGCCGGTACAGGCCCAGGCCCTGATCGAACGCCAGCGCCACCGCTGACCACATCTACGAGGTAGCTATGCAGCAGCATCCACGGGTAATAGTGCTGGGCGCCGGGATCGTCGGCGCCGCCATCGCCTACCACCTGGCCCGCCAGGGCGCCCAGGTGACCGTCCTGGAGCAGGCCACCCCCGGCTCGGGCGTCACGCGCCACTCCTTCGCCTGGATCAACCCCCACGGGGAATACCCCAGCCCCGTGAGGCCCCTGCGCGAACAGGCGCTGACCGAATACCGGCGCCTGGAGCAGGAGCTGCCGGGCCTGCGGATCAACTGGTCCGGCGCGCTGTGCTATTACCAGGCGAACGCCATGCAACCCACCGCAATGCCCTGCGGGTCGACGCGCCAGTGGCTGGATCGCCAGCGGATTGCCCAACTCGAGCCCAACCTGCAGGCCGTACCGGAACGCGCGCAGTTCGCCCCCGGCGAAGGCAGCCTCGACCCGGTGGCCACCACCCTGTGCCTGCTCGAAGGCGCCCGCGCCCATGGCGCGCAAGTGCTGACCCAAGTCTCGGTGCTGGAGCTGCAAGTAGAAGGCCAGCAAGGGATCGGCGTGGCCACCGCCGCCGGGGTCTATCAGGCCGACCACCTGGTACTGGCCACCGGTTGCGGCACCCCGGCCCTGCTGGAATCGCTGGGCATCGAACTGCCCATGCACGCCTCGCCATCGATCCTGCTACGCCTGGACACCCCCCGGGGGCTGGTCAAGACCCTGATTTCCAACGACCAGCTGGAGGTGCGCGAAGCCCCTGACGGCAGCCTGCTGGCAGCCGAGGACCACCTCGATGACGCAACGCCCGAGGCCATCGCCCAGCAAGCACTGGCCAGCATCCGCCAGGCCCTGCGTGGTGCCGAGGCGGTGACCTTGCGCAGCGCCGAAGTAGGCCAGCGGCCGATGCCCGATGACCAGGTGCCGATCATCGGCCCGCTCGCCCAGTACCCCGGGTTGTACCTGGCGGTGATGCACGCCGGGGTGACCCTGGCACCGATCGTCGGGCGCCTGGTCAGCCAGGAGCTTTCGGGTCACCGCTGCGCGGAACTCGAGCCCTGCCGCCCCAGCCGTTTCGGCCTCTGAGCCAGGCCACCAACGGCGCCGGAGCGCAGGTCAGAAGCTGGCCTTGGCACTCAGGCGCAGGCTGCGCGGCTCGCCCCACAAGCCCTGGCTGTAGAAGCCCAGTTGCTCGTAGTAACGCTTGTCGAACAGGTTATCCAGGTTGGCGCTGACCGACAGGTTGTCGTTGACCTGGTAGCGCGCCATCAGGCTGGTCAAGGCGTAGGCGCCCTGGCCCACATCGGTCAGGCCCCGCGGGCTGGGCACCCGGTTGCGCGAGGTGCGGCTGTTCCAGGTGGTGCCGCCGCCCAGGGTCAGACGCTCCAGGGGGCCCCAGAGGCGATAGGTGGTGAACAGCTTGAACTGGGTCCTGGGGAACTCGGTGTTGATCGCCCGGCCATCGCCATTGCGGGCGATGAAGTGGGTATAGCTGGCAGACAGGTTCCAGGCATCGCTGAGCTGGCCACTCAGGTCCAGGTCGAAACCATCGACCCGCGCCCCGGTACCGGCCTTGTAGGCCTGCTCGTTGGGCCGCCCTTGCACGTTCACCCCGGGGATGGCCTCGGCCAGCCCTTCCTGCTGGGTGCGGTAGACCGCCAGCGCGGCATTGAGCCGCCCCTCCAGGTAGGCCGCCTTGAGCCCCACCTCGTAGCTGTCGCCAGTCACCGGATCGAGGATGCTGCCGTTGGCGCCACGGGCGTTCTGCTGGTTGAAGATGCTGGTATAGCTGGCGTAGGCGCTGTAGGTGGAATCGATGTCGTAGATCAGCCCGGCATAGGGCGTGACTTCATTCTTGTAGCGGTACTGGCGCTGGGCGCCGTAGTAGTTCTGGTCGATCCGCCAGTCGCTGATCCGCGCCCCGAGGATCAAGTGCAACGGGTCGGCCAGGGACAGCCGGGTCACCAGGTAGCCACCGGTCTGCCGGATATGGGTGGCATCGCCCGAGGATCGGGTGCGTGACCACGCCGGCTCGGGGATCCGGCCGTTGCGCCAGTCGGTGAAGCTGCCCAGGGCCGGGGTTCTGCCGGCGGGCTGGTACTGGTCGATGTTCAGGTCATCGTCGATGCTCATCCAGCCCAGGCCCAGCTCGTGCCCGCGCCCCAGCAACTGGAACGGCCCGCTGGCCGTCACATGCCAGGTATCGCGGCTGCGTTCGCCGTCGTAGTTGAGGAAATTGACCCGCATCCCCAGGCCGCTGGTGCGGTCCGGAAAACCACCGCGAAACAGCGAGTGCATGTCATAGCCACCCTCGTAACGGCTGTAGGCCGTACGCAGTTTCCAGTCGTTGTCCAGGGTGTGCTCCAGGTCGACGAAGGCCGTGGTGGACTCACTGCCGGTCCGGCTCCAGCGGGTGTTGTTGGCGGTCGAACGGCCGAAGTCGGTGCGCGAGCCATCGCTGTAGAACAACGGAAAACCACTGCCCATGCCCCGCACCCGGTTGCGCTGGTATTCCAGGCTGGTGGTCAGCCGAGTGCTGGGGCTCAGCTCGGCGCTGATCACTCCATAGAGCGTGCGTGAGTCGTTTTCCAGATAGTTCACATAGCTGTCTTTTTCCGAGTAGGCCGCCACCAGCCGCGCCGCCACCCTCCCATCCGCCGCCAGGGGCAGCGACAGATCGAAATCACCGCGCCGCTCCCCCCAGCGTCCGGCGCCGGCCGAGCCGCTGATGGCGAAATCCGCCAGCGGCTTTTTACGCACGAAATTCACCGCTGCCGAAGGGTTGCCGGCGCCGGTCAGCAGCCCCGTGGAACCGCGCACGATTTCCACCCGGTCGTAGATGGCCGAGTCCATGTCGGTGGCACCGAAGTTCCACAGGTTGTTGATGGGCGATGCCAGGCCGTCGAACTGGAAGTTGTCGATGGCGAAACCCCGGGCGGAAAACGCCAGGCGATTGCTGTCGCTGCGGGTATATGAAATCCCCGGGGCGCTGGCCAGTATCTCGGCGGTGGTGGCCAGGCCCTGGTCCTCGATGCGCTGGCGGGTGACGACGCTGACCGATTGCGGGGTATCGCGGATCGACAGCGGCAAGCCGATGGCCGTGGACATGGCGCCGGTGGTGTAGCTGCCGGAGTCCTCGGTGGTCTCGCCCAGTTCCTGCTCGCCCTGCACGTTCAGCGTGGGTAGCACCAATGAAGCGTTCGACCTGGAGCGGCGGTCAGGTTCTTCGGCCGAAGCCGAGAGGGACACCAGCAAGCCACCGAACACGGCGGCGGGCAGGCAATGGGCACGACGCGGGAAAGCGCGGGAGTCTGGGCAATACATAGGAATGGTTGTCCGATGAACACTATTGTCGGATGCGCATTATTCACATCCATATCCCGTCCAGGTTTTGCCAGATGCCGAGGATGTTATGGGCGCTGCCGGGTTCGACACGGATAAGCGCCGCCAAGCCGTCGCGGGCCTTCAACCACAGCTGCCGGGGGCCACGCCGAAGCGCTGGCGAAACGCCGTGGCGAAATTGCTGGCATGGCGATAACCCACGAAATGCGCCGCCTGCTGCACCGACCAGCCTTGTTGCAACTGCGCATGGGCGACCTCCAGGCGCCGCTCGCGCAGGTAGCCGAAGACCGTCTGCCCATAGGCCTGGCGGAACTTGCTGCGCAGCGAACTGCTGCTCATGCAGGCCAACTGCGCCAGCTCACCGAGCGAGTGCTCCTCGCCCGGAGCCTGGTGCAGGCGCTCGCGAACCCGCTCCAGCAATTGCCGATCCCGCGGGCTCAAGCTGCCGGCTTGCTCAGCATCGGCTTCCAGCCCGGCCAGGGCATGGGCCAGCAGTTGCAAGGCCACGCCTTCGCACAACAGGGCCTGCAGGCTGCCATGCCAACGTCCGCCGAGCAGGTCGGCGATGGCCTGGCGCAGGTGCACCGGCAACGGCCCGCAGTGCATTCGTGAACCGTTCCCGCGCAAGGCGTTGTGCAGCAACTGCGCCCATTGCGCGTCAGGCAGATTCTCCGGGGCGTTGAGGGCCAGGTTCAGGCCGCGCAACCGCGTCCCGGCGAAGTGCACGGCCGACATGGGCCGGCCGTCGGCGCACAGGGTCGTGACGCAGTGACCGGCGAGCAACGCCTGGTCCCGGGTGAAACTCAGCGCCGCATGTCCTTCGAGCACCAGCGCCAGGCTCAGGCATGGCATGCGCAGCGAGTCGGCCCGGTAGCTGTGGAACGCCAGCACGTCGGAGCTCACCAGGACCAGGCCGCCAGGCAGGCGATGCTCGGTGATGCGCCCATGCATCAGGCAGGTAGCGTCATCCTCGTTCCCTGCTCCGGGCAGGCTGTAGCGCACGGCATGGCGTTCGCCAAGCTGACGCAAGTCCCGCAGGTAGTAGCGTTGGTCCAGTTGGGGGGGCGGATGCAAGGCCGGCGCTCGCAGAGAGGAAATCGGGCGACGATATTAGCATTAATTCTCATTCGCACATCTTCATGGAATCATCCGCCCTCGCCCGCTGTCCCCTGTTGATCGCGACGATTTCCCATCCCACGGCAGGAGAACTCCATGGCGAACATCAGCATTGCCCGACAACTGGCCCAGACCCTCGAACAAGCCGGGGTCAAGCGTATTTGGGGCCTGACCGGCGACAGCCTCAACGGCCTCACCGACGCCCTGCAGAGCATGCAAAGCATCCAATGGATGCATGTACGCCACGAGGAAGTGGCGGCCTTCGCCGCTGGCGCCGAAGCGGCGATCACCGGCCAGCTGGCGGTGTGCGCCGGCAGTTGTGGCCCGGGCAACCTGCACTTGATCAACGGCCTGTTCGACTGCCACCGCAGCCGGGTGCCGGTGCTGGCCATCGCCGCACAGATCCCGTCCTCGGAGATCGGCCTGGATTATTTCCAGGAAACCCACCCCCAGGAGCTGTTCAAGGAGTGCAGCCACTTCGTCGAGCTGGTGAGCCACCCGGCGCAGATGCCCGAGGTACTGCACCGGGCCATGCGCAGTGCGATCCTCGAGCGCGGCGTGGCCGTGGTGGTGATCCCCGGGGACGTGGCCTTGCAACAGGTGCCGACGTCCAGCAAGCCATGGCCACCGTTACACGCCCCACGCACCCTGCCAGCGCCCCATGACCTGGACCGCCTGGTGGAATTGCTCAGCCACAGCAAGGCCGTGACCCTGCTTTGCGGCAGCGGTTGTGCCGGCGCCCATGACCAAGTGGTGGCCCTGGCCGATGCCTTGGGCGCGCCGGTGGTTCACGCCCTGCGCGGCAAGGAGCATGTGGAATGGGACAACCCCTTCGATGTCGGCATGACCGGGCTGATCGGCTTCAGCTCCGGTTATCACGCCATGCTCAACTGCGACACCCTGGTGATACTGGGCAGCGACTTCCCCTATCGCCAGTTCTATCCGACGGACGCCTGCGTGATCCAGATCGACCACGACCCACAAGCCCTGGGCCGGAGGGTGCCGCTGGACCTGGGCGTGGTCGGCGACGTCAGCGAGACCCTCGCCGCCTTGCTGCCACGCCTGCCCTACCAGGGCGACCGGAGCTTCCTGGAAACCTCCCTGGAGCACTACGCCAAGGCCCGCCAAGGCCTGGACGACCTGGCCCGGCCCGCGGCAGCTGGACGGCCGGTGCACCCGCAGTACCTCACCCAACTGGTCAGCGAACTGGCGGACGCCGATGCGATCTTCACCGCCGATGTCGGCACGCCCACGGTATGGGCCGCGCGCTACCTGAAGATGAACGGCCAGCGGCGCCTGCTGGGCTCGTTCAACCACGGCTCCATGGCCAACGCCATGCCCCAGGCCATCGGCGCCCAGGCCGCCTGCCCCACACGCCAAGTCATTGCCCTGGCCGGCGACGGCGGCTTCAGCATGCTCATGGGGGACTTCATTTCCCTGGTCCAGCTCAAGCTGCCGGTGAAGATCATCGTCTACGACAACGCGGCCCTGGGCTTCGTCGCCATGGAGATGAAGTCCGCCGGCTACCTGGACACCGGCACCGACCTGCACAACCCGGACTTCGCCGCCATGGCCAACGCCATGGGTATCCTCGGCCTGCGAGTGGAAGATTCCGCAGGCCTGGAAGGTGCCCTGCGCACCGCCCTGGAACATGACGGCCCGGTGCTGGTGGACGTGGTCACCGCGACCCAGGAACTGGTCATCCCACCGGCGATCAAGCTGGAACAGGCCAAGGGCATGAGCCTGTACATGCTCAAGGCGGTGATGAGCGGGCGCGGCGACGAAGTGGTGGAGCTGGCCCGGACCAACTGGCCCAAGGGCGGCTGGTTCCGGCTCCCCTAGCCTGGGCCTGGACCCGGGGAGTACCGCCCGGTGTCATCGCAACCTCTGGTGGCCCCACCTTGGAGGTGGGCATCGGTGAAGATTGCGCCAATGGCATCCACCAGGATGGCGTTGGAGAAATCACCACGACCCCAGGCATCGGCGCGTTGGCGCCGAAGCCGGCCTGGGGGCTCTTCTCATCGAGCAGAATCCGCTCCAGCCATCTCCCTTGCAGCCGCCCCGCATGGATCAAGCCCGGTGCGGGATCCACGACCTGCCGGCCTCATGCATCACCGATCCCCAGCGCAGCATTTCTGCGACGCCCATTGGCGGTCTTTCCCTGATTCCATCCAACGACTTCAATAACCAGCTGGCCGCAACGACCCGCAAGGGCGCGTTGCGCTGACGGCCTGTTCGACCAACTGTCCACGAGCTTGGCTCCTGTGCATCACATGGATGATCACGCCACGCACTTCGCGCAAGGGCACTGCGGCGGACTGATTGGGCGCATGCAAAGCACGCAAGACCTTTCTTTAGATCAAATGCTTTTGCTTTGGGGAAGGCTAATTCGGAAACGGAAGATGCATCGCTTTTCCTGCGGTCTAGAGTCTAATCCGACAAGCACATTGATGTGCCTCTTGCACGGATGCACGGAGACTGGCGGCCTTCCCCTCCCTACAGACCGTCTGCCTGCAAACAAGGAGTGTTATGAACAAGCCGATCAAGAATATCGTCATCGTGGGCGGCGGCACTGCGGGCTGGATGGCCGCCTCGTACCTCGTCCGGGCGCTCCAGCAGCAGGTAGACATTACGCTCATCGAGTCTGCGGCGATCCCCCGGATCGGCGTGGGCGAGGCGACTATCCCGAGTTTGCAGAAGGTGTTCTTCGACTTCCTCGGGATACCGGAGCGGGAGTGGATGCCCCAGGTGAACGGCGCGTTCAAGGCCGCGATCAAGTTCGTGAACTGGAGAAAGTCTCCCGACCCATCGCGTGACGATCACTTCTACCATTTGTTCGGCAATGTGCCGAACTGCGACGGCGTGCCGCTTACCCACTACTGGTTGCGCAAGCGCGAACAGGGCTTCCAGCAACCGATGGAGTACGCGTGCTACCCGCAGCCCGGGGCGCTCGATGGCAAGCTGGCACCGTGCCTGCCCGACGGCACCCGCCAGATGTCCCATGCGTGGCACTTCGACGCGCACCTGGTGGCCGACTTCTTGAAGCGCTGGGCCGTCGAGCGTGGGGTCAACCGCGTGGTCGACGAGGTCGTGGAGATTCAGCTGAACGACCGCGGCTACATCTCCACCCTGTTGACCAAGGGGGGGCGGAAGCTGCAGGCGGACCTGTTCATCGACTGCTCCGGCATGCGGGGGCTCCTGATCAATCAGACCCTGAAAGAGCCCTTCATCGACATGTCCGACTACCTGCTGTGCGACAGCGCGGTCGCCAGCGCCGTGCCCAACGACGACGCGCGTGACGGGGTCGAGCCGTACACCTCGGCGATCGCCATGAACTCGGGGTGGACCTGGAAGATTCCGATGCTGGGCCGGTTCGGCAGCGGCTACGTCTTCTCGAGCAAGTTCACCTCACGCGACCAGGCTACCGCCGACTTCCTCAAACTCTGGGACCTCTCGGACAATCAGTCGCTCAACCAGATCAAGTTCCGGGTCGGACGCAACAAGCGGGCGTGGGTCAACAATTGTGTGTCTATCGGGCTGTCGTCGTGCTTTCTGGAGCCCCTGGAATCGACGGGCATCTACTTCATCTACGCCGCGCTTTACCAGCTTGTGAAGCACTTCCCCGACACCTCGTTCGACTCGCGGTTGCGCGATGCATTCAACGCCGAGATCGTCTACATGTTTGACGACTGCCGAGACTTCGTCCAGGCGCACTATTTCACCACGTCGCGCGAAGACACGCCGTTCTGGCTCGCGAACCGGCACGAACTGCGGCTCTCGGACGCCATCCAGGAGAAGGTGCAGCGCTACAAGGCAGGGCTGCCACTGACCACCACGTCGTTCGACGATTCCACGTACTACGAGACCTTCGACTACGAATTCAAGAACTTCTGGTTGAACGGCAACTACTACTGCATCTTTGCCGGCTTGGGCATGCTGCCCGACCGGTCGCTCCCGCTCTTGCAGCACCGACCCGAGTCGATCGAAAAGGCCGAGGCGATGTTCGCCAGCATCCGCCGCGAGGCCGAGCGCCTGCGGAGCAGCCTGCCGACGAACTACGACTACCTGCGGTCGCTGCGTGACGGCGACGCGCAGGTGTCTGGCAACCAGCGCGGGCCGACGCTCGCGACGCGGGAAGGCCGGTAGTGGAACGCACCTTGAACCGGGTATCCGCATTCGCCACCACCCACGCTGCCGTGGCCGCCTGTGATCCGCTACAGGCGCGCTCGCTGGTGCTGCAACTGCCGGGCCTGAACCGTAACAAGGACGTGCCCGGCATCATCGGCCTGCTGCGCGAGTTCCTCCCGACGCGCGGCGTGCCCACCGGCTGGGGCTTTGTCGAAGCCGCCGCCGCGATGCGGGACATCGGCTTCTTCCTGGGGTCACTCAAGCGGCACGGACACGAGCCTGCGAACGTGGTGCCCGGGCTTGAACCGGTGCTGCTGGACTTGGCACGCGCGACCGATATGCCGCCGCGCGAGACGCTCCTGCACGTGACGGTCTGGAACCCTGCGGCGGCCGACGCGCAGCGCAGTTACACCGGGCTGCCCGACGAAGCGCATCTGCTCGAGAGCGTGCGCATCTCGATGGCGGCCCTGGAGGCGGCCATCGCGCTGACCGTCGAGCTGTTCGATGTGCCCCTGCGCTCGCCCGCGTTCGTGCAAGGGTGCGCCGAGCTGGAAGCCTATCTGCAGAAAATGGTCGAATCGATCGTCTACGCGTACCGCTTCATCTCACCGCAGGTCTTCTACGATGAACTGCGCCCCTTCTACGATCCGATCCAGGTCGGGGGCCAGAGCTACCTCGGCCCCGGTGCCGTGGAAATGCCCCTGTTCGTGCTGGAGCACGTCCTGTGGGGCTCGCAAACCGACGACCAGGCCTATCGAGAGTTCAAGGAGACGTACCTGCCCTACGTGCTTCCCGCGTACCGGGCGGTCTACGCTCGGTTCGCCGAGGGGCCGGCGCTCATGGACCGTGCGCTCGACGAAGCGCGAACCGCCGGTGCGCCAGACGAGCCCGCCCGGGCTGGGCTGGTAGCCCTGGAGCGGGTGCTCAAGGTCCTGCTGCGCTTCCGGGCGCCTCACCTCAAGTTGGCAGAACGGGCGTACGAGGCCGGGCGAAGCGGCCCAGCAACCGGCAGCGGGGGGTACGCGCCCAGCATGCTCGTTGATCTACTCACGCTCACGTGTGCCGCGCGCTCGCGCATCCGCGCCGCGCTCGACGAATCCTGACGCGCAAAGCCAGGTCTCATCTCGCAAGGAGAGTTTGCCCCCATGACTCAGAAGAGCCCCGAGAACGGGCGCGACAACAACCATTTCGACGTGATCATCCTCGGCTCGGGCATGTCCGGCACCCAGATGGGAGCCATCCTGGCCAAGAAACAGTTTCGCGTGCTGATCATCGAGGAGTCGTCGCACCCGCGGTTCACGATCGGCGAGTCGTCGATCCCCGAGACGTCTCTCATGAACCGCATCATCGCTGACCGCTACGGCATTCCGGAGCTCGACCACATCACGTCGTTCTACTCGACGCAGCGTTACGTCTCGTCGAGCACGGGCATCAAGCGCAACTTCGGATTCGTGTTCCACAAACCCGGCCAGGAGCACGACCCGAAGGAGTTCACGCAGTGCGTCATTCCCGAACTGCCATGGGGACCGGAGAGCCATTACTACCGGCAGGACGTCGATGCCTACTTGTTGCAGGCCGCCATCAAATACGGCTGCAAGGTCCGCCAGAGGACTAGCGTGACCGACTACCACGCCGATAAAGACGGCGTCGCGGTGACCACCGCCGAGGGCGAACGGTTCACCGGCCGGTACATGATCGACTGCGGAGGCCCTCGCGCACCGCTGGCGACCAAGTTCAAGCTTCGCGAAGAACCGTGTCGCTTCAAGACGCACTCGCGCAGCCTCTACACGCACATGCTCGGGGTCAAGCCGTTCGACGACATCTTCAAGGTCAAGGGGCAGCGCTGGCGCTGGCACGAGGGGACCTTGCACCACATGTTCACGGGCGGCTGGCTCTGGGTGATTCCGTTCAACAACCACGCCCGATCGACTAATAACCTGGTGAGTGTCGGCCTGCAGCTCGACCCGCGTATCTACCCGAAAACGGACATCAGCGCGCAGCAAGAATTCGCCGAGTTCCTCGCACGGTTCCCGAGCATCGGGGCTCAGTTCCAAGACGCCGTGCCGGTGCGCGACTGGGTCAGGACCGACCGCCTGCAGTTCTCGTCGACCGCCTGCATCGGCGACCGCTACTGCCTGATGCTGCATGCGAACGGGTTCATCGACCCGCTGTTCTCCCGGGGCCTGGAGAATACCGCGGTGACCATCCACGCGCTCGCGGCGCGCCTCATCCAGGCGCTACGCGACGATGACTTCGCCCCCGAGCGCTTCGAGTACATCGAGCGCCTGCAGCAAAAGCTGCTGGACCACAACGACGACTTCGTCAGTTGCTGCTACACAGCGTTCTCGGACTTCCGTCTGTGGGATGCATTCCACAGGCTGTGGGCGGTCGGCACGATCCTCGGGCAGTTCCGGCTCGTGCAAGCCCACGCGCGGTTTCGCACCTCGCGCGACGAGGGCGACCTGGATCACCTCGACAACGACCCCCCGTACCTTGGGTACCTGTGCGCGGACATGGAGGAGTACTACCAGTTGTTCAACGACGCCAAGGCCGAGGTCGAGGCAGTGAGCGCCGGGAACCAGTCGGCTGCACAGGCCGCGGTGCGGATCCACGCCCTCATCGACGAACGAGACTTCGCCAAGCCGATGTTCGGTTTCGGGTACTGCATCACTGGGGACAAGCCGCAGCTCAACAACTCGAAGTACAGCCTGATACCGGCGATGAAGCTGATGTACTGGACGCAGACCAGAGCGCCGGCAGAGGTGAAAAAGTACTTCGACTACAACCCGATGTTCGCGCTGCTCAAGGCGTACGTCACGACCCGCATCGGCCTGGTTCTGAAGAAGTAGCCGGCCGAGGACGACATAACGCGATGAACAACACTCAACTGGATCAGCCGAGCATCAAGAAGCATCCCCCAGGGGCGCACGACGCGACCACGCGCGTGGCCGCGAGCTGGTACGTCGCGATGCGCTCCAGCGACCTCAGGGACAAGCCCAAGGAATTGACGCTCTTTGGCCGTCCGTGCGTGGCATGGCGCGCAGCGACGGGCCGGGCCGTGGTGATGGATCGCCACTGCCCGCACCTGGGCGCCAACCTGGCTGACGGACAAGTCAAGGACGGGTGCATCCAATGCCCGTTTCACCACTGGCGATACGACGAGCAAGGCCAGTGCGTTCACATCCCCGGCCACAGCCAGGCGGTGCGCCAGCTGGAGCCCGTGCCGCGCGGGGCGCGCCAGCCGACGTTGGTGACCACCGAGCGCTACGGCTACGTGTGGGTCTGGTACGGCTCCGCGCAGCCGCTGCACCCGCTGCCCGAAATCGCCGCGGCCGACGTCGACAACGGCGACTTCATGCACCTGCACTTCGCGTTCGAGACGACGACGGCGGTCTTGCGCATCGTCGAGAACTTCTACGACGCGCAGCACGCAACCCCCGTGCACGCGCTCCCGATCTCGGCCTTCGAGCTCAAGCTCTTCGACGACTGGCGCCGGTGGCCAGAGGTCGAGTCGCTGGCCCGGGCAGGCGCGTGGTTCGGTGCCGGGATCGATTTCACCGTGAACCGCTACTTCGGTCCGCTGGGCATGTTGTCGCGCGCGCTCGGCCTGAACATGTCGCAGATGAACCTGCACTTCGATGGCTACCCCGGCGGGTGCGTCATGACCGTAGCCTTGGACGCAAACGTCAAATACAAGCTGCTCCAGTGTGTGACGCCAGTGAGCGACGGCAAGAACGTCATGCACATGCTCATCTCGATCAAGAAGGTGGGCGGTGCCCTGCGTCGCGCCACTGACTTCGTGCTGTTCGGGCTGCAGACCAGGCAGGCAGCCGGGTACGACGTCAAGATCTGGAACGGGATGAAGCCCGACGGCGGCGGCGCGTACAGCAAGTACGACAAGCTCGTGCTCAGGTACCGGGCGTTCTACCGGGGCTGGGTCGACCGCGTCGAGAGCGAGCGGTAATGCGTGAGGCCGAGCCGGTATCGGCCGTGTCGCTGTACCCGGCGCTCGCGAACCTGGCCAGTGGCGTCACGGCCATCACGGGGCTCGCCGCCGCCCGCTTCGTGCCGGTGTCGCTCCTTGCGAGGTATCCATGACCATCTGGCTGCTGCAACTCATGCTGGTGATCGCGCTCTGCAATGTCTGCGGGCGCATTGCCGAACGGCTCGGCCAGTGCGCGGTCGTCGGCGAGATTGCGGCCGGCCTGCTGTTGGGACCTTCGCTGTTCGGCCTGGTCGCACCGAGTTTCTACGACCTGTTGTTCGCCCCACACACGCTGTCGGCAATGGCGCAAGTTGGCGAAGTCGGCCTGATACTGCTGATGTTCCAGATCGGTCTGCGTATGGACTTGGGCCAGACGCTGCACGGCAAGCGCTGGCGCATACCTGCGGCGATCGCAGCCGGCGGGCTCATCGCACCGGCGGCGGCCGGCATGCTCGTCGCCGTTGCCTCCAAAGACACGCTCGCCAGCGACGCACCGACGCTGCCCTATGTGCTCTTCTGCGGTGTCGCACTGGCGGTATCGGCGGTGCCGGTGATGGCGCGCATCATCGACGACCTGGCGCTGAGCGCCATGGTCGGCGCACGGCACGCAATGTCCGCCGCGATGCTGACAGATGCACTCGGATGGATGCTGCTGGCCACCATTGCCTCGCTATCGAGCGGGCCTGGCTGGGCATTTGTGCGCATGCTCGTCAGCCTGCTCGTGTACCTGCTGCTGAGCGGGCTGCTGGTGCGCTTCGTGGTTCGACCGGCGCTTGCACGGCTCGCATCGACTGCCCATGCAGCGCGCGACCGCTTGGCCGTGTTGCTCTGCTTCGTCATCGCGTCGGCACTGGCGACGTCGCTGATCGGATTCCATAGCGCATTTGGCGCACTGGCGGCGGCGCTGTTCGTGCGGCGCGTGCCCGGCGTCGCGAAGGAGTGGAGCGAGAACGTCGAAGGTTTCGTCAAGCTTGTGCTGATGCCGGTGTTCTTCGCATGTGCGGGACTGCGTGCATCGATCGGCACGATCGAAGACCAGGCATCATGGATGTGGTGCGGTGTATTCCTGCTGGGCGGATTCATCGGCAAGTTCGGCGGCAGCTATCTGGGCGCACGCACCACCGGGCTTGCGCCACACGATGCGATGCTGGTGAGCTCGTTGATGAACACACGCGGCTTGATGGAGCTAATCGTCCTGTCGATCGGCCTGCAGATGCAGATCCTTCCGCCAGAGGTCTACACGATCCTCGTGGTGTTCGCGCTGGTGACGACGGCGCTGAGCGCACCGCTGGTTCGATTCACGCTGCGCCTGCAATCGCGCGCAATGAACCAGCAGGCCGCCTGAGCCAGTCCGAGGGGGAGAGATCAGCATGAACGCTGCCACCGAAACCAAAGCTCTCGATTTGCTCGATGCCCAGGGTTGCGATGTCCACGATGCCCGCGAACTGCGCAACTTGCTGGGGCAGTTCGCGACCGGTGTCACCGTGATCACCACCCGCACCGCTGACGGCCGAAACATCGGCGTGACCGCCAACTCGTTCTCCTCATTGTCGCTGTCACCGGCACTGGTGCTCTGGAGCCTGGCTCGCAAGGCACCGAGCCTGAAGGTTTTTTGCGCGGCGAGCCATTTCGCCATCAACATACTGGGCGCGCACCAGCATCACCTGTCGGAGCAGTTCGCCCGGGCAGCACCTGACAAGTTCGCCGGTGTAGCTCATTCCTATGGCAAGGCGGGAGCCCCGGTGCTGGACGATGTGGTGGCAGTACTGGTGTGCCGCAACGTCACCCAGTACGAGGGCGGTGATCACCTGATCTTCATTGGCGAGATCGAACAGTACCGATACAGCGGCGCAGAACCGCTGGTCTTCCATGCAGGCCAGTACCGGGGCTTAGGGAGCAATGGAACAGACCCGTAAGCGTCAGCAACCCGGCTCATGTGATCGTTGAATGGGAGGGTCGCTGGGTTTCGTCTGGATGACGGCCGCCGTTCACCGCGGGCGATTTCCTGCGGTACAGCAAAGAAATAGCGCCACGCATATTGAGTTGCTCGAGGATCAGCGGCGACAACCTGGGCAGCTCCTGGAGTTTGCCGGGAGTGCTCGCCATCTGCTCACTGTCAGATCAATACAGCCATTTGCAGTTCCCCCCTCCTCCTCTCGGGTCGATCCGACATCCACTCAAGGGCTGTACAAACGCTGTTGATAAGCATTTGCAATTAAAGATAAGATTTCGCCCCCCTAGCCTGATCCCACCTTGAATGATCGCCGCCGTGTCTTATCCCAGCGATAAACTCGAGCTCTACCTTTCCCACCGTGCCGCGCTGGTCGACTACTCGGCGCCGATTGTCGGCTGTCGGGCCCAAGCCGAAGAGGTGGTCCAGGAAGCCTGGCTGCGCTTCTGCGGCCAGGCCGATAGCGTTGCCCAGCCGAGCAACCCGGTGGGCTACCTGTACCGCATCGTGCGCAACCTGTCCTTTGACCTGCTGCGGCGCTCGACCCTGGAAAACCGCCACCCCGATGGCGACGATCTGCTCAGCGAACTGCCCTCGAGCACGCCTTCGCCGGAGCACCAGGCGCTGCACAGCGACCAGTTGCGCCTCCTGCAGGACGCCCTGACCCGACTGCCGGAACGAACGCGCCGGGCCTTCTACATGCATCGCCTGCAACACCAGACCTTCCAGGAAATTGCCGCTGAGTTGAAGATCTCCACCAGCTTGGCGCACCAACTGGTGCGTGACGCACTGACCCACTGTGCGGAGCATCTGGCCGATGACTGATATCCCCTCCTCCCAACCTGTATCCGGCTCACTGAAGGACGACCTGGTGTGGCAGGCGGCCATGGACTGGCTGCTGCAATGCCGCGCCGCGCCGGATGACCTGGCACTGCAACAGGCCCATGGACGCTGGCTGGCCGCTGATGAGCGTCACGCTGCCGCCTGGCGCAAGGCCGAGAAAGTCTGGTTGCTCAGTGGTTACCTGGAGCCGCCGGAGATACCCGTGCCTCGGCCGCTGCCAGCCTCGGCCCCGCCCCAGGGCCGACATCGCTGGGCGGGCCGAGCGCTGGCAACGCTGGCACTGGCAGCCTGTGTGCTGTTGCTGGTAGGACCCACGCCGCCGACCGACCATGCCAGCCCACTCGGCGAGCATCTGAAGATCAGCCTGGGCGACGGCAGCCATGTCGAACTGGGCAGCGACAGTGCCATCCGGGTGGCCTTCGAGCCAGGTACGCGGGGCGTGACGCTGCTCAGGGGGCAGGCGTTCTTCGAAGTCAGCCACGATGCTTCACGCCCGTTCACGGTCCAGGCAGCGGACGTGAAGGTCAGGGTCATAGGTACGGCGTTCGATGTGGACCTGGGTCGCAACGCCGTCGTGGTGGCAGTGCAAAGCGGAACGGTCCAGGTTCGCGATGGCCGGGGCGAACTCGCGGTGCCTGCCCTGGGCCCCGGCGATAGCCTGCGCCTGGGCCTGGACCACAGTCCACCGCAGCGCAACCGGCTAGCGCCGGACCAGGTTGCGCTATGGCGCCAGTGGCAGTTGGTGGTCAACGACCGGCCCCTGCGCGAGGTGATCGAACAACTGCGGGACTACTATCCCGGCGCCTTGCTGTTGGCCGACCGGGCCCTGGGCGAGCGGCGCGTCACCGCCTCGCTGAACCTGCGTTCGCCGGTCAGCGCGCTGCAACTGGCCATCGCTCCGCTTCGTGGGCATCTCACGCATTGGGGGCCCTACCTCACCCTTATCCGAGAAACCCCTGGAGCGCCGGTAGAAAAATAAATTTCAAAAAATTCTGGAAGTTCTCGATCGCCGTTCGTTTATTGCCCCGTCCAGTTAATAGTAAATATTCTCATTAACAGGTGCGGATCATTCGCACCAAGCGGGGAGTTCACCAGAGCATGTCCATTCGCCACCTAGAAGGTCTTCACGGTTGCCGACGCAGCGCGCGCCTATTATTGCTGTCGGTAGGACTGGCGATGTCCTTGCCGGTCCTGGCCGGTGACCAGCGGACCCGGCATAGCATCGACATCGCCCGCCAGCCGCTAGGTACGGCACTGATGGCGCTGGCACAGCAGACCGGCCTGCAGATCAGCGTCGAGAGCCAATTGCTGCTCAACCTGACTGCTCCCGCGGTGCAGGGCGAGCTGAGCGCCGATCAGGCGCTGGCGAAACTGCTCAAGGGCAGTCATCTGGAGTGGATTTACCTCAGTGACGACGCGCTGATGGTGCAACGTGCGACCCACCGGCGCGCAGACCCGGTGCGCCTGGGCAACACCAAGGTCCCCGGCGAGTGGACGCCGCCCCAGGGGGAAACCCGTATAGACCGCGCGACGATCGAAGCGATGCCGGCCGGCAATGGCGACATCACCAGCCTGTTGCGCAGCCATCCCAACGTGCAGTTCGACGACGCCCAGCTCAGCAGCAAGACCCCTGGCGAAATCAGCCCGGCCAACATCAGCATCAACGGCGCGCAGTTCTACCAGAATGCCTTCCTGATCGATGGCATCAACATGAACAACGACATCGATCCGGCAGAAGACCGGGTGCAATTGCTGGACGCGGTGCCGGGGCGCAGCCAGGGCCTGGCCCTGGACACCGACCTGCTGGAGAACATCACGGTCCTGGACAGCAACGTCCCGGCAGCCTATGGCGGCTTCAACGGCGGCGTCATCGATGCACAAACCCGTGCGCCGTCCCAGGCGCTGCACGGCAAGTTCTCGGTGCAGACCACCCGCTCCGCCTGGACCAAATATCACATCGACGAAAGCGAAGAACAGCGCATGGAGAACTCCGGCTCCCCCGACGAGCAGCCCAAGTTCGACAAGGTCACCATTCGCGGCACGCTGCAGGGCCACCTGACCGACAATTTCGGCCTGCTCGGCAGCTTCAGCCAGAAGCGCTCGACGATCCCGCTGGGTTTCTACTCCTATAACAACGTCGAGGAAATGGGCTTTCACGAGGAGAAGCAGCAACGGCGCATCGACAACTACTTCCTCAAGTCGGTCTGGCGGGCCAGCGACCAACTCACCGTCGAGACCAGCGTGACCCATGCGCCTGAGGAGAGTCACTACTTTCGCGCCAACGTGGCCAACTCGGGTTACGGCAACAAGGCCGGCGGCACCCAACTGAACCTGCGCACCCTCTGGGATGGCGACCTGGCGCGGGTCGAACAGAACCTGGCGTGGAGCGGCCAGGAACAGAGCCGCCAGTCGGATTCGGCCGACTACTGGACCTGGCGCAAATCGAGCACCAAGGACTGGGGCATCGGCAACAAGGCCACCGCCAATACCCTTGAAGGCGGTTGGGGAGATATCGAGCAGCAACAACGTACCTGGCAATACAAGCTCAATGCCGACTGGCGCAGCGTCAACTGGCTGGGCATGACTCATCGCCCGCAAACCGGCTTCGAATTCTCCCGCCAGTACGTGCGCTATGAGCGCCTGACCGATAGCAGCACCTATGTTGCTCCCGCGGCCACCAAAACCTGCACCAACAGCGCCGGGGTTACCGACAACGTCGCCTGCAACATGGGCCAGACCCTGAACGGCTGGGCGGGGCAATACATGAAAAGCCGTACCCGTTACGCCACCGGCGAATTCGACTTCACCACGACCTCCTGGGGCAGCTGGTTGCAGGACGAGATCACCATCGGCCCACTGACCTTGCGCCCGGGCGTGCGCATGGACACCGACGACTACATGGACAAGACCACCTGGGCGCCGCGCTTCTCCCTCGAATATGACCTGTTCGGTGACCGCACTACCCTGCTCAATGCCGGCGTCAACCGTTACTACGGGCGCAGCGTCAGCAGTTGGCAACTGCAGGACGGGCGCAACCGCCTGCGCTTCAACGAAACCCGCGACAGCCTGGACAAGCCCTGGGTGGTCAAGTCCAACGCCGCCAACCAGGTGCGTTTCAATCAGCTGGACATCCCCTACGACGATGAACTGATGCTGGGCGTGGTGCAGCAATGGGCCGGGATCGAATACGCGCTCAAGTATGTCAATCGCAAGGGCCGCGACCAGGTGGTGCAGGTATCCGGCAGGACCTTGGGCGAGCCGTCCACAGACCCGGCGCTGGCGAGCAACTACACCACCTACACCAACGACGGCAAGAGCGAGACCGACACCTACACCCTGACGGTCACGCCGTTGCAGCGCTGGACACTGCTGGGCACCCAGACCGGGGGGCAGCTGGCGCTCAACTGGACCGACAGCAAGGCCTCGGCGCCGACCTACGTCGCCGCTGAAAACCTGTACTACCAGAACAACGTCATCCAGTACCAAGGCAGCTTCATCAACTATGACGACCGGCCTGCCAGCAACTTCAACCGGCCCTGGACGGCCCGCCTGACAACCATCACCGAGATCCCCCAAGCCAACCTGCAGTGGAGCAACTTCTGGCGCTATCGCGCCGGCTACAAGCGCATTGGCGACACGGGGCGCAATGTGGACTACATGGGGACCTCGGTGGATGTCTGGGAAGAACAGAAGTTCCAGGCCGCGCTGACCTGGGACACCCGCCTGGGCTGGCGTATTCCCACCGCCAGGGACCAGACGGTGTTCATCAATGTCGACGTGTTCAACGTGCTCGACAAGAAGTCGGTCAATGCCAACCAGACGATCAACAGCAACTCGGTCTCGACCTATGAGGTGGGCCGCCAGTACTGGCTCGAAGTCGGGTACGCGTTCTGAAATGCGCCGCCACCTGAAGAGTCTTGTGGCCTTGATCGGCATCCTGCTGGTGATTGAATCGGAGCCAGGGCTGGCCTGCGCACTGAGCGAAGTGGCGTGCCTGCGCGAGGCGTACAGCCGCCCCTTCGCGCAGTGGCCGGCGCCCCAGGTGGATGCCGGCGTGGCCTGGCAAGAGCTGGGACCCTTGCCCGAGCGTGCGCCGTCGCCGGAGCACAACCCCTACACGCAGCAGAAGGCCGATCTGGGCCGCCAGCTGTTCTTCGACCCGCGCCTGTCGCGCTCGGGGCAGATTGCCTGCGCCTCTTGCCATGAGCCGGACCTGGCATTCGCCGATGGGCGTCGCGTTTCCTTCGGGCATGACCGTGCAGCGGGCCGGCGCAATGCGCCGAGCCTGGTGGCCAGCGGCCTGGCCGAGCATCTGTTCTGGGATGGGCGCGCCGCCAGCCTGGAGATGCAGGCCCTGATGCCGGTCGTCGACCCGAAGGAGATGGCTTTCAGCGTCACGCAGCTGGTGGCCCGGCTGCGAGACAGCACGGACTATCCGGCGCAATTCGCCAAGGCCTTTCCCGGACAGGCGTTGGGTGCCGAGCAGGTGGCGGCGGCACTGGCGACTTACCAGCGCGATCTGCTGCGGGTTGCCCAACGTACCCCCTTCGAGCGTTTTCTGCGGGGGCAGGCGAAGGCGCTCAGTGACCAGCAGTTACAAGGCCTACACCTGTTTCGCACCAAGGCCCGCTGCATGAATTGCCACTTCGGTCCGGCACTGCAGGACAACCGCTTCCACAATGCCGGCCTGACCTTCTATGGACGTCGCCGCGAAGACCTCGGCCGCTATGAGGTCACCGGGCTGGCGCAAGATGTCGGGCGCTTTCGCACGCCATCCCTGCGACTCGTGAGCCATACCGGCCCCTGGTTTCATAATGGGCTGGCCAGCAGCCTCGATCAGGTGCTGTTGTTCTACAACGCAGGCATGCCCAGGCCCGTGCCCAAGGGTGCGCAATTGCAGGACCCTCTGTTTCCCGTGACGTCGACGCAATTCGAGGTATTGGGACTGGACCGGGTCGAACTGAAGGCGCTGAAGGCGTTCCTGGAGGCCCTGTGAAAACCACCCCAACACCGCACCGCCAACTCGTGACACCCCGGCCCATGTTCAACATTGGCAATGGATTGCTAGCCGCCAGCGACAGTACCGAAGGCCAGGTCGCCCAGCTCGGCGTCGCTCACAGGTAGCGCGGGGGGCACCAGCGGTTGCTGGATGAACAACTGCAATGCAGTCCAGCCGCTGGCGTCCGACTTGCGGACCTGGCGCCAGATCGCCGCCTCCAGCAACAACACCGCCTGGCAGGTTCGCGCCATGCCCCAGGCCAGGCGGCGGCCATCCCTTTCTTCGGCTGCGCCGGCCAATTGCCGCAATGCTTGGCAGGCCTGGCGAATCGGCCCTACGACAGGCGCCGCAGCAGCACCGGCCGACACTAGGCGCCGCTCGATATCGGCCAGAAAGACCGCGCCAAGATCAGTGCCGTGCAAGGCCCGCAGCACATCGTGGGCCAACACCGACGTGGTGCCTTCCCAGATGCAGTGAACGTGCACATTGCGCAGCACTCGGGCAATCCCCGTGTCTTCCAGGTAACCGGCCCCTCCGAAGCTCTCGACCAGCTCGCTGGCGGCCCAGATACTCTGCCTTGCACAGGCAAGCTTACTCAATGGCGCCAGCAGGCGAGCCAGGCCGGACGCATCCTGGCCCTGCTCATGCCGGCCGAGGGCCAGCGCAGTTTCAAAATTCAGCGCGAGCATCGCTTCGTACTCGGCGCCGATCCGTGCGAGCCACTGGCGATGCAACGGCTGGTCCCGCAACCACTGGCCAAATACCCGACGCTTGCCCGCATAGTCACGAGCCATCATCAATAGATGCCCAACCCCCGCCGGGCCGCCCCAGGAAGCCCACAACCGCGCAACGTTGAGCAGGTCGGCGATCTTGCCCACACCCCGGTCGAGCCCGCCCACCGGCCGGGCGATCGTGCCTTGCAGATCCACCTCGGCGGTAGCCAGGGCACGAGTGCCGAGCTTGTCCTTCAGGCGCCGCACATGAATGTGGTTCCACTGGCCATCAGGCTGGCGCAACTCCAGCAGAAATAGCGCCAGGGTCTTGCTGCCGGGCGCTTCGCCTTCGGGCCGGGCCAAAGCCAGCGCCACCTGCGAGGTCGCGGCCGAAGTGAACCATTTGGTGCCACTCAATGCCCAGGTGCCGTCGCCGAGGGGGCGCGCGATGGTTGAAGCCTGGCCGATGTCGGAACCGCCCTCCTTCTCGGTCATCCACTGGCCGCAGGTCCACCCCTGGTCACGGGCCAACAGGTGCGGCAGATAGCGTGCGGCGAGATCGGCATCGTGCAGCGACAACAAACGTACCGCGCCATCGGTCATCACCAGCGGGCACGCCGCTACGGCCCCGGCCCCTTCGTAGAGGTTGACCAGGCCGGCCTGGACCACTCGCGTGAACTGCGCGTAGGGCACCTCGTAGGGCAACGCGACCAACCCCTCTTCTTGTCCGATCGCCACCAGGCGATCCCAGGCGCCATCGACCTCGATGCGATCTACTCGATGTCCCCACGCGTCATAGGGCACATGGCGCGGTTCATTGCGCTCCGCCGCCTCGGCCAAGCGTGGAATCTCATCCACCGCTCGCTCGCCCATCCGCGTCAGGTCTGGACTCGCCATGGCGAAGATATCCGGCGGTAGCAGGCGCTCCAGGGTATAGCGCAACGTACGATCGCTATGGAAACGGTTGGAAAAGACAGGGGAAGGCTGGATGAACTCGCACATGATGCTCTCCTTCGCTGCACCAGCGCCGGACGCCAAGCGCCCGATGGTCTCAGCGGGTCAGGTCTTGCCGGGGTTCGTCTTGGAGGTCCGTGTCGCCCTTGTTTTGCCAGGTGTTGCCGGGGTGGATCCCGGCGCCTTCCGGGCACCGCTGGAACGGGTCGATGCGCCTTGCCTCGCGGCGCCGTGGCTCTGCACCGCCGCCAGGCAGAAGCCGACGATATCGTCGACCACTCGTTGAGCCGCGCGCCTGGAGAGAATGCCCAGGGCCAAGGGCCCGATCATCGCTTCGGCCAAGGCGCCGACGATGGCTGCCGCGCTGGTATGGGCGCTCTGCACCCGGAACTCGCCGGTCTCGATGCCGTCCTCGATGACCGTGGCGAAAATCGCGCGGTAGGGCTCGCGAAAGCGCAAGCGATCCTCATCGATCACCGGCGCCACCGGTTCGGCCAGCAGCGCCCATGCCAGGCGTGGCCGGCTCAACGCGCGATGGGAGAAGGTACGGATGACCGCGGCCAGGCGCTCGGCCGCCGCGCTTTCGGTAGCGGCAGCCGCTGCGCAAGCATCGATCTCACGCTGGGAGGCACGTCGGAAAACCTCGTCGAACAGGTCGGTCTTCGAGGGAAAGTACTGGTACAGCAGGCCGGTGGATACTTGGGCAAGCCCTGCCACCAACGGCATGGTGGTGCCGCCGTAACCATGTTCAGCGACCAGGTCAAGCGCCGCCAGCACGATACGTTCCCGCGTCTGGGCCAGGCGCTCCTCGACCTTCGTTGTGCGTCGATATGACATGCAAGAATTGAATCACAGTTCATTTTTTGTAGCAATCGACGTCCCACCCGCAGTACGCTGACCGTCCCCTTTATCCCGATGCAGTTGAACGCAGTTCCATTCCATGTGCCCGAAGCCCGGGCAAGGAGACGGTTTATGCGCAGACTCGGCGATGCAGCGCTCGGCTTTGGCTGGTTCCAGGCAGGCTTGATGGCACGCCTGCAAGGTATCGATGCACCTGACATGAGCCTGGCATTGGTGGATGAAGCCATCGACCAGGTCAGCCAGGATGTGCCGATCTGGGAACACAAGGTGCGCTGGAAGCGCCCCGGTCTTGCCGAAAGTGATGGCCCGATCATGGGGTTCCGTCGTTGGGCGGCGCAGTTCGACCTGCCAGGACACATTCCACAAACGTCCTGCGAGATAGCCCATGCATGACATTCATCCCGACGATTGCATCTTCATCCGGGAGACCGATTCGACCTGGCGTGCCACCGAACTCGCCCGTGGTCCATGGGATTCGCGGGCCCAGCATGGCGGCGCGCCCTGCGGGCTGCTGGCCCACCTGGTCGAGTCCGCACCGAGCGAAATCGATTGGCAACTGGCACGGCTGACAGTGGAACTGCTCCGACCGGTGCCCATCGACAGGTTGGAGACGGACGTGACACTCGAAACCGGCCGAGCCAGTGCGCGGGTCGAAATCACCCTCCGCGCCAATGGCAAGCGGGTGGCCAGGGCCCATGGGCTACTGGTACGCGCCGGTACCCTTGCGCTGCCGTCCGACCTGCCACGTGCGGCGATCAACAGGCTTCCGCCTCCCGAAGATTGCCCGCGCCCGTTGCGCATCCCCGGCTTGCCCGAAGTGCGCTCTTTCTACTACACGGCAATGGAGGGACGGGTCGCAGGGGGCGACCCTGCCCAACCTGGCCCGGCAGCGGCCTGGCTACGCCTGAAGGTGCCGCTGGTGGCCGGTGTCGCGACCTCGGCGGCGATGCGGATCGCGGCGGCCGCCGACTTCGGCAATGGCCTGAGCTGGGTGCTGCCGGCGGACCGTTTTGCGTTCGCCAATGCCGACCTGTCGCTACATCTCGCACGACTGCCAGCGGGCGAGTGGATCGGCTTGCAGGCCTCGACCTCGATCGTCTCCAGCGGTTGTGGCCAGACCATTACCCAGCTGTACGACACCCAGGGTCCCTGCGGTGTCGCGGTACAGAGCCTGCTGATCATGCCGCGCTGAAGGTTCATGGGCAGCCGTGTGGATTCGTGGCAACCTAAAAACTTCGTAAAGACTGCCGCACCCTGGCTGCCAGCCGGCCGTGAATACGCTTGAATGGAAGCTGAGCCGGGCCGCTGGCGCCCGCCTGTCCTGGAGAAGCCCATGGGTAACTTGGCCATGCACCTGCAGGAGGAGGACATCCTCCTTGCCGTCAATCCGTCGAACAAGCACCGGTTGTTCCAGCAGATCGGCCAGCATATGCAACATACCTGGCAGTTGCCGGGCGACTGGGTGGCCGCGAGCCTGGCCCGTCGCGAGGAGGCCGGCAGTACCGCCATCGGCGCGGGCGTGGCCCTGCCCCATGCGCGGCTGGAGGAACTGGACGCGATCCACGTCCTGTATCTGCGCCCCCAGGCGCCCATGGCCTTTGCCGCCCCCGACCAGCAGCCGGTGCGCGACATCCTGGTGCTGCTGGTACCGGCCCCTGCCGAGCAGTCGCACCTGGATCTCTTGGCCGAAACCGCCCGGCTGTTCGCCGACCAGCGCTTCCGCCAGGCCCTGCACGACTGCCGTGAGGCGCGCCAGGTCAAGCAGCTGTTCGACCGCTGGTAACCGTCCGGCCTCGGCCCTGTTCCTGCAGCGCTCCATGAAGATGCTGGCGCTATAGCGCTTGCCGAACAGCCCGGCGCGGCGATGAAACCACCTCCATGGCGCCGCAACAGGTGGTGGCGCAGTTTCAGGGCGGCCCCTTGCCCGGACACCAGGCCACCGAGGTGGCAAACCCGAGCCGTTTTCCAAGCGTCGCCTATTCAAGCAACTGACTGACGCCGGAACGGAATACGAAACCCAGGTGGGCGGCTTCTACCTGCTCTGGCTGCTGGTGCGCAGCCGGCGCATCCAGGGGATGCGCCGGCAGGCAATACCCAGGATCACTTGGCCTTGGCGCGCACGAACCGCAGGTTGCGCGCCAGGCTGCTGGTCAGCACCTGGCCATCCTGCTCGAAGCGGATCACCCCCAGGTCCTGGGCGCTGAATCGCTCTGCCGCCAGCGGCTGCATGGGATAGGTGTGCTTGCCGATGCGAATGTAGAGCTTGCCTTGCTTGGGGTAGACCTTGAGCTGCCCGGATGAGGTCTGCAACTTGTAGATCCCCACATACCGCTGGATATCCTGGGGCTTCCAGGGGGCGGCCAGGGTGTAGGTCGAGGCCGGATTGGTGGACACGATGCGCGCTCCCGAAGTCGCAGCCAGGTAGATCGGCGAGCCGTCGTTATCGGCCGCCATCAGGTGCTCGCTCAATCGGGACAACGCCAGCGTGTCGGGGAAGGTATTGAGGGTGAAACTGTTGTCGCTGCGTTGCAGCTGGAACTGATGCCCCGAGTCGTCGAGGTAGGTACCGGCCACCAGGACGTTCAACGGAGCCGGTGGAACGGCCCTGATGCTGGGTACTGGCGGCGGGATATCGTGGCCCGGGGACGGATTGGGCGAGCCCAGCACCGCGTCCATCAGCGCATAGCCACGCGCCGAAGCATCCGGGACCGGCGAATTGCACAGCACCACGGTGGCCAGCTCCATCTTCGGGTACCAGGCCACATGGGTGTTGTAGCCAGCCCAGCCACCGCTGTGGGACACCTCATCGAACCTGCGATAACGCGAGAGGCCGACGCCCATGGCGTAGTAGCCGGGGTCGCCGTCGGCCAGCGGTTCGGTCTGGCGCATCTTCTGCGACAGGGCCTGGCCCCCGACCTTGCCCGTGGACAAATTGCGCATCCAGCGCATCACATCCACCACGGTGCTGTGCACCTGGCCATCGCCGGTCTGCTCCCAGCGCACATCCGCGAACGTGTAGGCCTTGGTCTTGGGGTCCTGCTCGTAGCTCTCGGCCAGGTTCGGCAATTGCAGCGGGTACTGGTCGACGATGCTCGTGCGGGTCATGCCCAGGGGCTTGAAGATATGGGCCTGGGAGAAGTTCTTCAGCGACATGCCCGAAACCCGCTCGACGATGCTGGACAGCAGCATGTAGCCGCTGTTGCTGTAGCTGAACTCGACCCCGGACGGGAACATCGCGGTGTTCTGCTTGAACAGCATCTGCAGCGCCTGCTGCTGGGTGAAGCGCTGGGAGTAGCCGATGCCGGCCAGCTCGGCCAGGAACATGTAGTCCTGTAGCCCTGAGGTGTGGTGCAGCAGGTGGCGGATCTTGATGTCCTGGGCGTATACCGGCAACTCGGGGATAAAACGCCGGACCGAATCGTCCAGGCTCAGGCGCCCCTGGGCCTCGAGCTGGAGAATGGCGAAGGCGGTGAACTGCTTGGACACCGAGGCCAGGTTGAAGAGAGTATCGGTCTTGATCGGCGCACCGGTCTGCAGGTTGGCAATGCCGTAACCGGCACTCCAGATAACCTTGCCATCACGCATGACCCCCGCGGCGCAGCCGGGCTGGTCCGGCTTCAAATCGCGGAACACCTGGTCAAACGCCGGGGTCGCCGCGGCATTGGCCAGCGTCGTGCTCCCCAGGGAGAGCAACAAGGTTGCAAGCATTGAACGCATGGATGTCTTCCTCTTCTCACGTGACGGTCCTTCATGCTCCTTCGGAGCCTGGCCAGTATCCCCAGGGCATCCGTTGCAATCTGTCGCAACTCAGTGATTTTCTGTGAAGAAGAGTGCATCGATGCGCAGGCCAGGCATCGGCGCCAGGAACGGCCACTCCCGGTAGCGCCTGGGCCTCAGCGCAACAGGCGCCGCAGGCCGGCCTCGAAGGCCCCGGCAAGCGGTGGCGCGCCCTCCCCGGCCAAGGCCAGCGCCAGGGCGTGGCCGTGGGTGTAGTCCACCAGCAGATCGAACAGTAGCTCGGGCTCGGCGTCGAAGCGCTGCACTTCAACACGCAGTTGGTCGCTGAAGGCTGCCAGCGAGCCGCCGAACAGCTGCGGATCGCCGAGGACACACAACGTCAGCGCCGGGTGCAGGCGCACCCGGTCCATGTAGTGCCCGAGCATCCATCGGACCCGCTCCATCGGCGCGGCCTGCGCCGCCGGCTCGGGCAGCGGCACGCCATGCACCCGCTCCACCAGCAGGCGCAGCAATTGCTGCTGGTCGCCCACGTGGTAAGCCACCGACATCGGGGTGATGTCCAGTTGCCGGGCCAGGGCGCGGATCCCGAAGCCTTGGGGGCCCAGCTCCTCGAGCAGTACCAGAGCGCAGTCCAGCACCTGGTCCAGGGTCAGGGCCCGGCCGGCAGCCGGGCGCCCGCTGCGCTTGCGTACCTCAGTCATGACGATCGCCCCGCGATGGGGATTGCACGCGGTAGCGGCTGCTGACCAGGCCATTGGCGTATTGCCGGGTATCGAGGCAGTGCAGGCGCAGGTCCTGCTCCAGGGAACCGAACAGCGGCCGGCCACTGCCGATCAGCACCGGCACCCGGGTCAGGACCATCTCGCCGATCAGTCCCGCCCGGAGAAAAGCCCGGATCAGCGTACCGCCATCGATATAGGCCTGGCGCCAGCCCTCGGCCTGCAACTGCGCCACCAGTTGCACCGGTTCGGCGCCACTGATGCGCACCCGATCGGCCAGGTGCGCCGGCACATCGGCGGGCCCCAGGGTGCGGCTCATCACCACCACCGGCTTGGTGAACGGCCAGGGCTCGAACCCCAGCACCGTGTCGTAGGTGCTGCGCCCCATGACGATGCCATCCACCGAGTCGATGAAGGCCGCATAACCATGGTCTTCCCCGGGTTCACCAGGCGGCAGCCAGTCGATGCTGCCGTCGTCGCGGGCGATGAAGCCGTCCACCGAAGTGGCGATGAATACCTTGCCGAATGCCATGTCGCGGTGCCTCTGGAGAATAAACATACAGCGTATGATAATTCATTCCCGGGGCAGCCTGGCAAGCAGCGACTTCAATTCAAGCTGTAGGACTGCAACACGCCTTGCTTGAAGTACAACTGCAGCATGTGCGCCGGGCCAGTGGGCTTGCCCATGAGCTGGTTGGTCATGCCGGCCACCACTCCATTGCCCCCCGTGGCCAGGTTGTATTCGTTGGCCGCGGCGCCGGTCACCTCATTGGACGGCACATGGCTCCAGGCCTTGGCGAGCATCTGCTGCATGGTCGAGCGTCCGGGTGCATAGCCGCCGCTGTTCACATCGCTGCGGTAGGTCCAGTACTCGCTGCCATCGGAGGCATAGCGCTTTTCCGGGGTATCGCCGCACAGGCGTTGCACATCGTCCAGCGAAGTCTTGCCGACCACGAAGTTGCGCTTGGCGAACGATGCATCGTAGATCTGCGCCTGGGGTCCGGTGCCCTGGGCCATGCCAGGGATATTCAGGCCGCCATTGCCATTGCATGCAGAGACCAGGGCCAGGGTGGCGATGCACATCAGTCGAAGTTTCATAACATCCTCTTCACGTATCCAGGAGCCTTCATGTCCCATGAACGGCTCACCTAGGGGATTCCTTTCGCGGTCGGCCGCACGGCGCGGCCCGGCCTGGGGAATGGGCGAAAAAGATGCTATCAGCGGCCCTCGGCGCCGATTGTCCTGTGAGTCTCCAACACTGTGCTCAGCGTCTCAAACGCACCTGGGTGTCGAGTCGATCAAGTACCTCGAGCAGCGATCCCGGACCTTCGACGCTCACGGCTCCAGCCTTGGCAGGTAGCGTGGCCGGGCGCCGGTCGCGGGCATCCCGGGGTGAATAGCCGAAGGCCTGGCGAAACACCCGGCTGAAGTGCGACTCACTCTTGAAGCCATGGTCGAAGGCCAGGGCCGAGATACGCTGGTTGGCGCCAAGGGGGCTTTCCAGGATCCGCCGCACCCGGTCCAGGCGGCACTGCTGGATATAGGCGACCACGCCCGACTCCTCGGCGAACAGCCGGTACAACTGGGCCCGGGAAATACCCACCTCGCGACAGATCAACTGCGGGCTCAGCTCGGCCGAGCGCAGGTGCGCCTCGATGAACCGCCGCACCCGCTGCAACAACGTGCGATTGATCGGTCCCTCGGCCTCCGCCAGGCTCTGGGCACTGGGCGCCAACGCGGCACTGACCATGGCCAGGGTCGCCTGCTCGACGGCAGCCAGTTCTTCACCATGGAACGACGGCAGTTGCCGGCGCAAGCTACGCAGGTAGTCACCCAGCAGGCTGCCCAAGGGGCCCCGGACCAGGCTGCCATGCAGGTTGGCGGCGCGGATGCGTGGGCTCAGCAGGTCCCGGGCCAGGGTCAGGATCACCGTGTCGCCTGCAATGATCTGCGAGTCCAGCTCCCGGGCCAGGTCCAGCACATAGATGCTCGAAGGCCCGGCCTGCAATGGGGTCCGGCCAGCCATGCCGTGCAACGAATGGTTCAATCCCAGGCAAAGGTACAGGTGGTCCAGGCCATCGCGGCGAATCATCTGCTGCGGGCGGCGGACACCATAGGCTACCGGCTCGCCAGCCCCGACCCAGGAGCCGCAACCGATCAGGATCGAGCCCGCGTAGCCGGTGCTCAACTGGTAGTTGAAGCGCGGCGCCAGCGCCTGCTCGATACCGATCTGGAAGATCGCGTTGACCTCGTCGCGCCACACTTCGAAGCGTTGCGCCGGCGGATAGGCCTGGCTGGAGAAATGAAAAAGATGGGGGTTCAAGGCCGCTGTCCCTGGCTGGAGGCTCAGGCTGCCGGACCCGGGCGGGTCCAGCGCCGTCGCACACCATAAACCAGGACCGCGGCCCTTGCCGACTGGTCGCGACGTACGGCCTGTGGCGCCGGCCTAGGGCCTGGGCGCCGGCAACATCTGGCGCAGCAGGTCGAGCTTCTGTGCCTGGCTCAACTGCCGCCACTGGCGATGCTGCACCAGCGCAAAATCGCAATCGACGTACTCCGGCGGCTCGGTGCCCTCCCAGTAATCCATGTTCACGCTGGCACACTGGCCGCACCTGGGCTTGATCAGCAGGCTGAAGGGCTGGCCCTTGGAATCGGGATCGCAGGCCACGCCGAACACCCGGCGCAGCAGGTCAGCACGGCGCGTGGAACTGACGCCCTGCCCTTGCAGCAACTGCTCCAGCAACCCATCGACCTCGCTATAGGTTTCGTCGTTCGGCCCATCGAGCCATACCGTCTCACCGTTGATGCTGCGCATCAGGAATTCGCCATAACTGCCGGGCATGACCTCGGGAGCCTTGAAGCGGTGGCCGCAGTCGGCGCAAACGTAGGTATACAAATAAAACTTCATGGTTCTACCGGAGTGACTATCTGGGGAGAAAGGATTTCGTTGAAATTATCCAGCACCGCCTGGTTGACCCCGCCAGGGTCGCGCTCGGAACCGAAGCGGATCACATTGTAACCCTGGTCCTTGGCGTCCATGCCGATCTGTTGGGTCTTGGAGGTGATGGGGCCACCGTTGTAGCCCCACTCCTTGGCGATCGCCGGATCGGTGAGGTCCAGGACCTTGGCCTTGCTGGCATCGACGTTGAAACGAATCCCGTGGGTCGGCTTGACGCCGTGGTGAGCCATTTCTGCCAAGGGTGTGCTGGGGCTCTCACCTACGTAGAAGGCCGCACCGAAACGGCTGTTGGGGTTGAGGTACTTCGGATCGATGCCGCTGAGCACGCCGTCGATCTTCTTCGGACTGTCAGTGACGTGATACACCGAGGCTTCCGCAGGCGGTGGCGGCCGCTTGCCCCCGGCCATCTTCGGCCCCAGCCCCAGCAAAAGCATGCCCGCCGCGCCTTGCAACAGGTCGCGGTAACCTGGCCCGAGGCGGTCGCCCAGATCGCCCAGCAAGGCCATGCCGAGGAATCCCGCACCGGTCAGCGCGGCGAATCCGGCAAAGGCCGCAAGACCGGCGAAAGCCGCCAGGACCCCAGCTCCGATCAACGCCCCCAGCCCCAGCAGCTCCAAGCCGGTATGCATCCAGCTCTCGAGGTCGAAGACAAACTCCACCTGCACGCTCGGACCACCGATCAGGGTGTTCTGGCTGCCGCTCTTGATATGCGCGCCACAGACCATCTTGCTTTGCAGGCGCGCGGCGGGCTTGCCGTTGATGGTGACCTTGGCGCTGCCTTCGGCGATCAGGACCGGAAACGGCCAGGGCGGATGGTTGAACGGCAGGCCACTGCACGAGGATGAACTGTCCTGGCCGGCGCGCATTGCCTGGCGCTGGTTGATATAGACATTGAAGCTGCCCTCCACCAGCACCCCCGTGGTGGGCTCGGGCAGGTTGAAGATGGTGCTCAGGCCCTTGACGATCTGGAACATCGACAGGCCGCCCGCGGCGATCGCACCAGCGAGAATCACCGCGGCCACCCCACCGGTGGCCGCCGTGGCGGCGATGATCGCCGCGCCGATCACGGCCCCGGCCACGGCCCCGGCGACCATGGCCGCGACCCCGAAACCGTGGGCGATTTCATCGCCAAGGCGTGCTGCGGCCAATGCGTCCATTGCGTCTATCCCCCTCCCTTGCTGAATCGCCTTGAAGGCCCGGGATATGAGCCTCGCCAGAGCCTAGTAGTATTTGCGCCTCGGGCACGCCGGCACGGAGTGAATTCAAGCAGTTGTTGGCAAAACCGTGGGCAATATCCTCAATTGGCCAGCAATCGAGAAGCCGGCCGCGGCTGTTCGCGGGCATCGTGGGTACAGGCGACGAAGTCTTCCTGGCGCAGGATCACCAGGGCCAGCAGCGAAGCGACCCCGGTCGCCACGTAGAAGTACCAGGGCGCACTGATGTCGCCGGTGAGCTTGATCAGCCAGGTGGAAATCAGCGGTGCACTGCCGCCGAACGCCGCCACCGGGATGTTGTAGGCCACCGCGATGCCGGTGGAACGGACGCGCGTCGGCAGCAACTCGCTCATCAGCGCGTAGGTCGAGGAGGCATACAACCCGAACAGGATCGCCACCGCCATCAACGGCCAGAACAGCGTGGCCGGGGTCGCCGTGGGCGCGGCCTTGAAGAACCAGTACATGGCCAGGGTCGCCAGCACGCCGATCACCATCAGGAACGGCTTGCGACCGTAGCGGTCGGTGAAGGCGCCGCCGAAAGGCATCACCAGCGCCGCTGCAAGGCTGGCGACGAACACGTAGAGCAAGGTGGTGCCGCTGTCGAACTTCAAGGTGTTGGACATGTAGGTCGAGGCGAACGTCAGCACCAGGTAGAAGATCGAGCTGTGCAGGGTGATGATGAAGAACACCAGGGCGATGGCCCGCTTCCACTGCCAGACCTCGCGCAGCGGCGCCTTGGACGTCTGCCCCGCTTCGACCAAGGCCAGGAACTCCGGGCTGTCCTCCAGCTTCAGGCGGATGTACAGCGAGATCACGCCCAAGGGCCCGGCGATCAGGAACGGGATGCGCCAGCCCCAGTCCTGCATCACCTCGGCGCCCAGGGTCCAGGTCATGCCATTGGCCACGGCACCGCCCAGCAACAGCCCGAGCACGGCGGTGACCATCAGCCAGCAGGTGGCGAAACCCCGGCGGCCCGGGCCGGCGTACTCGGAAATGAAGCTGGTGATGGTGCCGATCTCGCCCCCGGCGGAGAAGCCCTGCACGCAGCGGATCAGGATCAGGAGGATCGGCGCGGCGATACCGATGCTGGCGTAGGTCGGCAGCAAGCCCAGCAGGCAGGTGGAAGCGGACATCAGCACCAGCACGGTGATCAGGGTCTTGCGCCGGCCGATCTTGTCGGCCAGTGGACCGAAGCACAGGCCGCCCAGGGGCCGGATGAAGAAACTCAGGGCAAAGGCAGCGAAGCTCGCCAGCAGGCTGCTGGTGGGGTCGTCGGAGACAAAGAAGGCCTTGCCGATGTACAGGGCGAGGAAACCGTAGACGCCGTAGTCGTACCACTCGATCAAGTGGCCGGAAGTGGCGCCGATGAAGGCCCGGCGCCGCTGGCGCCGGGAGTTGGAAGGTGGCACGCCCATGTCGGGGACTCCTGTCGTGGTGCTATCCATGGAAAAAAGTTGTGTCAGAGCTCGGCCAGTGCCTGTGCAGGGTCCTTGAGCCACTGGCGCAGGCGGGTCTTGAGGATCTTGCCGTAGCTGTTCTTCGGCAGCTCGGCGCAGAACAGGTACTTGCGCGGCTTCTTGAACGAGGCCATGCGCTCCACGAACCACTGGCCGAGGGCCTGCTCATCGAGGCTCGCCGATGAGCGTGCGACCACGAAGGCCACCACAGACTCGCCCCACTCGGCGTCGGCCTCGCCCACCACGCAGACCTCGAACACGCCGGGGTGCTGCATCAGCACTTCCTCGACTTCCCGCGGGTAGATGTTGCTGCCGCCGGAAATGATCACGTCCTTGCAGCGGTCGGTCAGGGTCAGGTAGCCCTGCCCATCGAGGAAACCCACATCGCCGGTACGCAGCCAACCGTCCACCAGGGCCGCCTGGGTGGCTTGCGGATTGTTCCAGTAGCCCTGCATCACCGGCGCCCCGCGCACGGCGATTTCTCCCGGTTCGCCGGGCGCCAGGGGCTGGCCCGAAGCATCCAGGACCTGCACTTCGACGCAGGCCTGGGCCCGCCCGACCGAAGCGGCGATGGCCGGCCAGGCGGCCTGGTCACGGTCGGCGATGGTCTCCCGGGACAAGGCAGTGATGGTCATCGGGCATTCGCCCTGGCCGTATATCTGCACCAGTCGTGGGCCGAAGGTATCCAGGGCCGCGGTCAGGTCCGCCAGGTACATCGGGCCGCCGCCGTAGACGATGGTCTTGATGCCCTGTCCGGCATAACCCTGCTGCCGCGCCTGCTCCACCATGCGCTTGACCATGGTAGGCGCGGCGAACAGGCTGACCTGTCCCAGCTCTTGCGCCAGCTCGAACAGCTCCTGTGCCTGGAAGCCCCGGGACGCCGGCACCACGTGCCGGGCGCCACAGCGTACGTGGATGAAGTTGTACAACCCGGCGCCATGGGACAGCGGCGCGGCATAGACCACCGCGTCGTCCGCCGAGACCGGATCGACATCCAGCGGGTAGCACAGGGACATGGCCAGCAGGTTGCCGTGGGACAGCATCACCCCCTTGGAGCGCCCGGTGGTGCCGGAGGTATAGAACAGCCAGGCCAGGTCGCTGTCCTGTCGCGGGCAGGGCTCCAGGAGCTCGGCACCTGCCGCCTCCCCAGGCATGGCCGCCGCTACCGCCAGTTCGCGACAGCCCTCTGGCAGCGCCGTACCGTCGAAGACCCGGCCGTCGTCGGTGTAGATCAACCGCGCCCCTGCATTACCGGCGATCCAGGCGGCCTCCAGGGCGTGCAGCTTGTGGTTGATCGGCACCGCCACCGCCCCGCTCCACCAGATGGCGTACAGCAGTTCGAGATAGGCGCAGCTGTTCTTCAACAGCAGCGCCACCCGTTCGCCGGGGACGATGCCATGCTGTTGGCGCAGCTCCAGGGCCCGGTCGCGGGCCCTGGCGGCAAACGCCTGGTAGTCGGCAACCTGCCGGCTACCCTCGAACAGCGCCGCGCGCTGCGGCCAGCGCTGGGCCGCATCGAGCAGCCATTGGGCGATATTCATCCTCAGGTCCTGACCGCTTGCAGCACGCTGGCATAGTTGGCCACGGCCATGCCGCCCATGTTGAACAGCAGGCCGAATTCGGCGCCGGGCACGCCCAGGCCAATGGGCTCGCCGACCAGCTGGGCAAAGCCCAGGGCATGCATCGATACCCCGGTGGCCCCCACCGGGTGTCCCTTGGCCTTGAGCCCGCCGGACAGGTTCACCGGCAGGCGTCCGCCCTGGCGCACGATGCCGTCGTCGATGGCGCGGTGCCCCTCGCCCTTGGGCGCCAGGCCCATGGCCTCGTAGATCAGCAGTTCAGCGATGGTGAAGCAGTCGTGGACCTCGGCGAAGCTCAGGTCGCCCAGGGTCACCCCGGACTCACGCAGCGCACCATGGATCGCCCGCTGCGGGCCTTCGAAGGCCAGCACGTCGCGGCTGGCCATGGGCAGCAGGTCGTTGACCTGGACCATGGCGCGGATCGCTACCTGGCGCCGCATCGAGCGGGCGCGATGGGACGAGGCCAGGACGATCGCCGCCGCGCCGTCGCTGATCAGCGAGCAGTCGGTCAGGCGCAGCGGCGGCGCGATCAGCGGGTTGCTCTGGGAGACGCTGTTGCAGTGCTCGAAATCCATCAACCGGTGCATCTGCGCCAGGGGGTTGGCCATGGCGTTGGCGTGGTTCTTCACCGCGATCGCCGCCATCGAGGCCAGCGGGCTGTGGTAGCGCTCGGTGTACTGCTGCGCCACCTGGCCGAACAACTGGGCGAAGCTCAGGCCGGCCTCCCGCGTATCGTTCTGGTAGCCGGCGCCAGCCAGGGCCCGGGTGACCTCGGCGGTGCTGTTGCTGGTCATTTTCTCCGCGCCCACCACCAGCACCAGTTCGGCGGCGCCACTGCGGATCGCGTTGATCCCGGCCTGGATCGCCGCCGAACCGGAAGCACAGGCGTTCTCGCAACGGGTGGCAGGCTTGAAGCGCAGTTGGGGATCGGCCTGGAGCATCAGCGAGGCGGGAAAACCATCGGACACCAGGCCGGAGTTGAAGTGGCCGAGAAACAGTGCGTCGATCTCGGCTGCATCGATCGCAGCGTCCGCCAGGGCTTCGCGCGTGACCTTGACGATCAGGTCTTCGAGGTTCAGGCCGTCCAGGCGACCGAAAGGGCTATGGGCGGCAGCGACGATGGATACGGAATCGTGGGTCATGGTGATTTTCTTCTGTCCTTGAAGCGGGGATTCCATAGAATGATCCAGCGCCCGAATCCCAAGCTAGTTGGGGCAACTACCTACTCCTGTACGTAGCGCCCGCCTCCTGGCAAGTGCGCCGACCATCTCGAGGCAGGATGCCCAATGACCCTACATACCCAGCGATTCCAGGACCTCGAGCGCCTGGCGTTCCAGGTTTCCCCCGCACCGCAGTTGATCACCGGGCACCGACGGATACTCGACTGCAACCAGGCCTTCGTCCGCCTGTTCGGTTATGAACGCGAGCACCTGCGCGACCACCTGACCCTGCTGCTGTACCCCTCGCACGCCGACTACCAGAGCATTGGTGAACGCAGCGAACACTGGCTGCGCAGCGGCCCCAGCGATTCCTACAGCGACGAACGCTTCATGCAGCATCGCAATGGCGAGGTGTTCTGGGCCCGGGCCCAGGGGTTCTCCCTGACCCCGCTGGACCCGTTCGAGCTGATGGTCTGGCACTTCGAGCGCCTGGACCGCCAGCCGGCGCCGTCGATCCGCCTGACCCCGCGCGAACGAGAGATATCCCTGCATATCGTCAACGGCCTGACCTGCAAGGAGGTGGCGCGCAGGCTGGGCATCTCCCATCGCACCGTGGAAGTGCACCGCGCCCGGCTGATGAAGAAACTTCAGGCCAAGAACAGTGCGGAGCTGGTGTCGAAGATCATCTTCATCGGTTGAGGAGCTAGGCCAGCATCTGGCTGGCACTGATGCGCAGCAATTGCAACGGGCCGACCGTGGCCCCCTGCACACTGCCACCCTCGTGCAGGATCTGGTTCACGGCATCCATCTCGGCGCTGCGGCCGGCGACCAGCTGGTAAGTGCTGCTGGGCAACTCGGCGGTGAAGCCCTGCTCGACGGTCCAGTAGGCCAGGGTCAGCGCGGCGGTGAAGTAATGCTGGCTGGCAACCGGTACCTGTACCTCTTCGTCGTTGTCGTCATAGACGATGAAATGCCCGACGAAGGATGCCACCCCCAGGCGCTTGAGCATGGGCCAGCTCAGGGCCGCGGGCACGAAGGCATTGAGCTTTTCGGCAATGATCGGCGAATAGCCCCGTTCTTGCAGCAGCTCGACGATCCGGTCCTCGTCGGCCTCGGGGTGGGCTCCCATGACTTGCAAGGCATCGAGCACGGCGCGGTGGGCGGTTTCATGATCGACGTCGGGAGAACAATGGGCACAGTCTGGCGGGCAGGTATCGCTCATGGCAGGTCGAAGGTCCATATCGGTGGTGGAAAACGCGCGGCAGGGTAAACCCTTGGCCGCCCGGACTCCAGCACCCTGGCTGGCGCTACTTGATCACCACCGGGTTCACCGGGGCGCCGCTGCCGCCGACGATCTTCAACGGCGCGGCGGTGTAGAGGAAAATCCACTGGCCATCGGCCGCGCAGTCCTCGGCCAGGTCCTCGAGCAGCACGATCTCGGTGAAGGCGATGCCCAGGTTGCGCATCAGTGCGCAATGCAGCGGGATCTGCACCCCCGACGCCGGATCGGTGATCACCTCGTTGGCGATGGTATCGGTCACCAGGTTGGGGATCTCCATCTGGTCGAACCACTCCACCAGCTCCCGGCTATAGGTCAGCCCCGGCTCCACCAGGTCCTTGAAGAACTCGGTCTTGCCGTACTCATAGAAAGCACCCATGGAGCCGGTGCGGATGATCAGGATGTCACGCTTCTCGATGACAACGCCCTGGGCCTTGGCCGCGGCCAGCAGGTCCCGGTGATCGAAGGTCTCGCCACGGCCCAGGTACTTCTTGCCCCGGTGGCGGGCCATGTCGATCAGTACCGCACGCCCCACGATCCCGCGTTCGGCGATCGGCAGCACGCTGGCCTTGGCCATGCCACCCACCGTGGTGCTGGCGTCGTAGCCGTTCCACAACTGGTTGTCGTACCAGGCATGGCCCAGGGCGTCGTACTGGGTCGAGCCCTGCAACTGCATGAAGATCACGTCGTCGCAATACTCGGCACCGCCGCCCATCGAGGGCTGCTTGCCGGCCTGGTAGTGACTGCGGTCCAGGGTGTTGAAGCGCATGGATGGGCTGCGCGCCGGCCACATCGGATCGCCGCCCGGATGGCCGATCTGCACCTGCAGGGTGAAGGTCTTGCCCTGGCGCACCGCGGCAACGCCACGCAGCACCTCGGCCTGCTGCAGGTAGTTGAGGGCGCCGACCTCGTCGTCTGGCCCCCATTTGCCCCAGTTCCTGGGCAGTCCCTCGAGGAGCCTGGCGATATCGGGCTGGTTGTTGTGGTCGATCCCGCACATATCGATTGCACTCCTTAGCTTGGGTTGGAACAGCCGGACGCCTTCTATACACAACGAGCGCAGTCCAGAGCAAGGTAAGTGTTGCCAGCGCAAGAGTCTCCGAGCCGTGCCTGCCCGGGGTCCTTTGCCCAACCTCAACGCCCGGAAAAACGCAGGCGCGAGAGCTGGCGCAAGTCGCCTTCCTGGTAATAGTCGTCGCTCCAGCTATCGTTGGTGGCCAGGGGCTGGACCTGCTTGAGCGCCAGTTGCCGGGCGAAGTAACGGAACCGGTAGTGCTCGTAGAACCGCAGCAGTTCCAGGCCATAGCGGTCCGCCAGGTCGGTATCGCCGCGGATGATCAGGAAGTTCTCGTCGTTGCCCTGGCTGGCGCCGACGCTGAGGTTGTGGCTGCCGCTGATGATCACCGGCGCATCGCTGGTGAAATCGGTGACCACCGCCTTGGTGTGCACCAGCAAGTTGCCCTTCTGCCCCTTGAGGCCTTCCTTGAGCCAGCCTTCCAGGCCGTTGTTGAGCAAGGCCGTAGCGGCGAACTCCGCCGTGCGGTCGGCATGGAAACCGGTGATGCGGCTGGCGGTGTTCTGCAGGCCATAGCGCAGCACGTCGTCGTGGGGCTGGCCGAGCAAGGCATCGAGGATCCGGTCGGGCAAGGCAAAGGCGGTGACGAACAGCAAGTCACGGCGGGCGCCGTTGATGATCCGCACGAACTCGTCGAGGTCGCCCTGCCCGGTTCGCGGCGAGAAACCGGCGAACAGCGCTGCCGCAGGCTGCATGGGGTTGTGCTGGGTCAACCATTTGCGGGTGGCACCGACATCCGCCGGCGCTGCCCAGATCTGCTCGAACACTTGCAGGTAGCGGCTGGCGATGTCCGTGTTGTCCAGGCAGTGCACCACGTTGGCCTGGCGGTACACGCCATTGGCGGTGAAGTTGGTGCTGCCGCACAGGACCGCGATGTCCTGGCGCTGCCCGCCGGCATCCAGGCGGCCGAGGACGATGAACTTGTCGTGGAAGATGGCGTGGGTCACTCGCCCGCGCTTACAAGCCTCGGGCAAGTGCTGCAGGCTGGCCTGGTTCTGCGCCGTGTCATCGTCCCCGGGACCTGCGTGATACAGCACCCGCACCTGCACGCCCCGGTCGAAAGCGGCATTGACCGCAGTGACAATGGCCGGCAACTGGTACTCGTAGATGGCGATATCCAGGCACCAGCTGGCATCGGCGGCCCGCTGGATGAACCCCAGCAGCTGCCCCAGCAGGCCGTTTTCCAGCCATTGCCGGGGCGCGTCCGGCCAGGCTTCGATGGGCAGGTTCTTGTTGGCGCTGAGCAAAGCGTCCAGTTCGGGAAACTTGCGCGAGAACGCCTGGCTGGCGGCCACTGCACGATTGAAGATCACCCGTTGCCCGGCAGGCAGGCCATTATCGGCGGTGATGCCAAGTTGCAGCATTTCTCCCAATTGCGGCGCAGCGGCGCTGCCATAGACCAGGTACACCCGGTAATTGAGGGTGGCGCCGGGGTGGACGGCGTAGTCGGCCCAACGGAATTTCTGCAACGGCGCCTGGTTGCTGGGCGTGGCGTTGTACTGGGGGAAGGTGTGGGTCTTGCCGGGGAAAGTCAGGCTGTTGAACAGGAACAGCCAGGGCTTGTCGCCGGTCTGTTTCTCGATGGCGAAACCCAGCAAGCCCTGGCGCCGGCTTGCATCCAGGTCCATGGCCAGGAGCACGCCATTGGTGCCAGCGTAGGCCTTGACCCGAAAATCGTCCTTGTCGTTGTGCACCAGTACCCGCATGGCATCGCTCCACTGATTGGCGCAGGCAGTGTAGCTGCCGCTACCGGCTGTGCATGGCTCGGCACGAGCCACGGGGATTGGGGCGCTACAGGTCGATGTGGTGGTAGTCGGCACCCAGGCGCTGGGCCAGCTCCCGGGCGCGACCGAGGCGGATCGGGCTGCGCTCGATGTCCAGCAACAGGGTCGGACAGTTCAGAGCGTCGACCGGCGGCAGGGTCTTCAGGCGCCCATCGGTGATCAGCAGCACCCGCTGCTGTTCCGCCGGCCAGCGCCGTTGCCGCTGCTCCAGCCACTGCCGGGCCTCGGCCAGGGCCTGGGGCAATGGCGTACCGCCGCCGGCGCCCAGGCCATCGAGCCAGTGCCGCAAGTCCTTGGAAGCCTTGAGCCCCTGGACCTGCCAGCGGGGCGCCCGACCGCTGGCGGTGAGCAAGGCCAGGCGCGCCCGCTGCCGGTAGGCATCGTCGAACAGCTGCGCCAGCAGGCCCTTGGCATCGCTCAGGGCGTGATGCCGGCGCGTCGAGGCCGAGGCGTCGACGATCACCAGCCACAACTCATGGGGCGTGCGACTGCGCAGTTGCCACAGCAGGTCCTCGACCAGGCGTGGGCGGCCCTTGAGCAAGGTGCCTGGCCAGTTGATGCGACCGCAACTCGCCGCCCGGCTGCGGCCTTGTCGTCCCTGGTCCAGGCGCCCCGGCCGGGGCTTGGCATCCGCCCCCAGGCCAGAGCGGGAACGGATGCCTAGGGCTTTTTTGGCCAGCTGGGTACCTCGCGCCGGGCGCCGGTGGGCAGTGCCTGGGCCGGCATGTCACCCCATTGGCCCGCGCCTTCGCTGGCCTCGCGCTGCGCCCCGGACTGCTGCGGTGCCGGCGACTGGGGCTGCTGCGCCGATGCGGCGGGCGCCTGCCCGCGCCGATGGCGCAAGGCGAATTCCGCCACCGCGTCGATATCCTCCTCGGCGATGGCCGAAGCGCCACGCCAGGCGGCATGGGCCCGGGCGGCCCGCAGCCAGACCAGGTCGGCACGCAAGCCGTCGACCCCGGCGGCGAAACAGCGCTCGGTGATCTGCGCCAGGGCCTGGTCATCCAGGGCGATACGCTCCAGCAGCGTCCGCGCCTGCTGGCAGCGCTGGCGCAGTTCGGCCTGGGCCTGGGCCCATTGGTTGCAGAAGCCCTGCGGATCACTGTCGAAATCCAGGCGCCGACGGATGATCTGCCCCCGTTCCAGGGGCAGGACCTGGCCGCTCAAGGCCACGTTGAGGCCGAAGCGGTCCAGCAGTTGCGGGCGCAACTCGCCCTCCTCCGGGTTCATGGTGCCGATCAGCACGAACTTGGCCGAATGCCGCTGGGAAATGCCATCGCGCTCGATGAGGTTGGTGCCACTGGCCGCCACGTCCAGCAGCAAGTCCACCAAGTGGTCGGGCAGCAGGTTGACCTCATCGACATACAACACCCCGCCGTCGGCCTTGGCCAGAACGCCCGGGGAGAACTGCGCCCGCCCCTCGCCCAGGGCTGCATCCAGGTCCAGGGTACCCACCAGCCGCTCTTCGCTGGCCCCCAGGGGCAAGGTGACGAACTGCCCGCTGGCCAGCAAATCCGCCAGCCCCCGGGCCAGGGTCGACTTGGCCATGCCCCGTGGCCCCTCGATCAACACGCCACCGATCTTCGGGTCGATGGCGGTCAGGCACAGGGCCAGCTTCAGGGCATCGGCGCCGACCACGGCCGACAAGGGGAAATGCGGGGTGTCGCTCATCTGGGGTTCTCGCTTGGGTCTGGGTGTCCCGAAGGACGATTTCGCGAGCCGGCTCGCGATCGAGTGCGCAGCATTCACCGCCTCAGGGCACCTCTTAAAAACGTAGGCGAGGCAGTCAGTGCAAGGCAAAAACAGGTGAAAAAGCGCAGTTTACAAGGGGTAAATGAGCATTTTGACCGGGCTGGCGCACCAGCCTGTTTTTAACGCGGCGATGACAACGCAGGTAGTTTTTTAAGGTGCCCTCAGGAGTCTTCTTCTATATCCAGCAGCAGATGCTCCAGGGCCTCGCGATAAGCTCCGGGCTCCTGCCACAGGCCGCGCTGCTGGGCCTCCAGCAAACGCTCGGTCATATCGCGCAAGGCGTGGGGATTATGCTGGCGAACGAACTCGCGGGTCGAGTCGTCCAGCAGGTAGGCATCGGCCAGCAAGGCGTATTGATGGTCGTCGATCAGTTCGGTGGTGGCATCGAAGGCGAACAGGTTGTCCAGGGTCGCGGCCATTTCGAAGGCCCCCTTGTAACCGTGGCGCTTGACCCCCTCGATCCATTTCGGGTTCACCGCCCGGGAACGGATCACCCGGTTGAGCTCTTCCTTGAGGCTGCGGATCTTCGGCAGGTCGGGCTGGCTGTGATCGCCGTGGTAGCTGGCGACCTTGGCCCCGCCCAGGCTTTCCACCGCCGCCAGCATGCCGCCCTGGAACTGGTAGTAGTCGTTGGAATCCAGCAGGTCGTGCTCGCGGTTGTCCTGGTTCTGCACCACCGCCTGGACCCGGCCCAGGCGAGCGGCGAACTGCTCGCGGGCGGCGGTGCCTTCATCGCTGCCGCCGTAGGCGTAGCCGCCCCAGTTGAGGTAGACCTCGGCCAGGTCCTCGCGGCTCTGCCACAGCCGACCGTCGATGGCGCCCTGGACCCCGGCGCCATAGGCCCCGGGCTTGGCCCCGAAGATCCGCCAGCCAGCCTGGCGCGCCGCTGCTTCCGGGTCCAGGCCGCCAGCCTGCAAGGCTTCGCGTTCGGCACGGACCCTGGCCGCCAGGGGGTTCATGTCGGCCGGCTCGTCCAGGGCAGCCACCGCCTGCACCGCCGCGTCGAACAGGCGGATGAGGTTGGCGAAGGCATCGCGGAAGAACCCGGAAATCCGCAGGGTCACGTCGACCCGGGGCCGGTCCAGCAGGCTCAGGGGCAGGATCTCGAAGTCGTCGACCCGCTGGCTGCCGGTGGCCCAGACGGGCCGCACGCCCATCAGCGCCATGGCCTGGGCGATATCGTCGCCACCGGTGCGCATGGTGGCCGTGCCCCAGACCGACAGGCCCAGCTGCAGCAGGTGGTCGCCGTGATCCTGCAGGTGGCGCTCGAGGATCAGGTTGGCCGACTGGAAGCCGATGCGCCAGGCAGTGGTGGTGGGCAGGTTGCGCACATCCACGGAATAGAAATTGCGCCCGGTGGGCAGCACGTCCAGGCGCCCGCGACTGGGCGCGCCGCTGGGGCCCGCCGGCACGAAGCGGCCTTGCAGGGCATCGAGCAGGCCGCGCATCTCCGCCGGGCCGCAGGCATCCAGGCGCGGTGCCACTACCTCGCGCAAGCCCTCGATGATGCTGCGCACCGGCTCCCAGCCGGCTTCGTCCAGTTGCGCCACCGGGCCTTGCAAGGCTGCCTCGATCAAGCGCCCGGCGTAGATTTCCAGACGTTCACGCACATCGCCAGCGGTGCGCCACAAAGCATCGCTGAGCTGTTGCAGGGGCTGTGGGCGCCGCCCGGTCCAGGGTTCGGCCAGGGCGCAATCCAGCGGATCGAACCCCAACTCGAAGGCCTTGGCCAGGGCCCGCAACAGGCTGGCGTGGGCGCCCTTGCCATCCCCCCGAGGGATGCGCAGCAGGGCCAGCAACGTATCGATGCGCAAGCGCCCTTCTGGCGACTCGCCGAACACATGCAGGCCGTCGCGGATCTGCGATTCCTTGAGATCGCACAGGTAGGTGTCCAGCCGTGGCAGCCAGAGCGCCGCATCGGCTTCGCCTTCCAGTGGTCCGTCCAGTTGCAGCTCGCGGTCGATCTGGGTCTCGCGCACCAGGCGCAAGATGTCCCGTTGCAGCTCCCGGGCGCGGCGCGGGTCGAGCAACTGGGCCTCGTAATACTCGTCGGCCAACAACTCCAGGTTACGCAGCGGGCCATAGGTTTCGGCGCGGGTCAGGGGCGGCATCAGGTGATCGATGATCACCGCCTGGGTCCGGCGCTTGGCCTGGGCACCCTCCCCTGGGTCGTTGACGATGAACGGGTAGATGTTCGGCAGCGGCCCCAGCAAGGCGTCCGGCCAGCACTGGGCCGACAGGCCGACGCCCTTGCCCGGCAGCCACTCGAGGTTGCCGTGCTTGCCGACGTGGATCACTGCGTGGGCGCCGTAGACCTGGCGCAGCCAGAAATAGAACGCCAGGTAGGCATGGGGCGGCACCAGGTCCGGGTCGTGGTACACCGCGCTGGGGTCGACCTGGTAACCCCGGGCCGGCTGGATGCCGATGAAAGTCAGGCCCAGGCGCAGGCCAGCGACCATCAGCCGCCCGTTGCGGAACATCGGGTCCTGCTCCGGGGCGCCCCAGCGCTCCAGCACCGCTTGGCGATTGACCTCGGGCAGTGCCTGGAACAGGCGCTGGTAATCGTCCAGGGCCAGGCTCTGCTGGCAAGGGCGCAGGTCGAGGCTGTCCAGATCGTTGCTGACGCCACCGAGCAATTGCTGGATCAGCTCGGTGCCGCTGGCCGGCAGCTCGCCAGGCAGCGGATAACCCTCGGCCTGCAAGGCCTTGAGAATGTTCAGCGCCGCCGCCGGAGTATCCAGGCCCACGCCGTTGCCGATGCGCCCGTCGCGGGTCGGGTAGTTGGCCAGGACCAGGGCGATGCGCTTCTGGTGGTTGTCCAGGCGGCCCAGCTCGACCCAGTTGCTTGCCAGCCGGGCGACGAAGTCCATGCGCTCGGGCTGGCCGCGGTAGCAGACCACGTCCGACTGGCTGCGCTCACTGCGCCAGGCCAGGTCCTTGAAGCTGATAGGCCGGCTGATGATGCGTCCATCCAGTTCGGGCAAGGCGATGTGCATGGCCAGGTCCCGTGGGCCCAGGCCCTGTTCGCTGGCCTGCCAGCCCGGCTCGTTGTCCTGGGCGCAGATGGCCTGGATCACCGGGATGTCGCGGCGAAACGGTCGCAGGTGCGGCGCCTCGGGGCTGGACTGGGCGAAACCGGTGGTGTTGAGGATCACTCCCGCACCGGTCTCATCCAGCCAGTCTTGCACCTGCGCCAGGCAGCCAGGCTCCTTGAGGCTGGCCACGGCGATCGGCAAGGGGTTGAGACCGGCAGCCGCAAGGCGCTGGCAGAACAGGTCGATGAATGCGGTGTTGGCCGCCTGCAAGTGCGAGCGATAGAACAGCAGCGCCGCCACCGCCTGGCCGGGCTGCCAGTGGGCCTGCCAATCCGCCAGGCTGGCCTGGCTCCTGGCCGGGTGATAGAGCGCGGTGCGCGGCAGCACCTGCGGTTCGCTCCAGGAGTAATCGCGCCCCAGCAAGCCGCTCAGGCAGCGGTAGAAATTCAACGCATTTTCTCGCCCGCCCTGTCGCAGGAACTGCCACAGGCGGTCGCGCTCCACGGCCGACACCGTGCTCAGGTCGCTGAGCTCCGGGTCGGGCCGGTCGTCCCCCGGCACCAGGATCAGTTGCACCCCGCGCCGGGACAGCTCCACCAGTTGCTCGACGCCATAACGCCAGTAGGCGATGCCACCGTGCAGGGAAATCAGGATGACCTTGGCATGGCGCAGCACCTGGTCGACGTACAGGTCCACCGAGGCGTGGTTCTGCACCTGCATCGGGTTGGCCAGGCGAAAGCTGGGGTAGTCCGCTGGCAGTTGCTCGGCGGCCTCGGCCAGCAGCGCCAGGCTGGAGTCGCCGCTGCACAGGATCACCAGCTCGGCGGGGGTTTGTCCAAGGTCGGCGATGTTGTCATCCGACACGAATCCGCCGGGCTGGGTCCTGAGCAGGTGCATGGGTCAGGCGCCCAGGGCGGCGCGCAGTTGCGCTTCCAGCTGGGTTGCATCCAGTTCCTGGCCGATCAGCACCAGGCGGGTGATGCGTTTCTCATCAGCGCCCCACTTGCGGTCGAAGTGCTTGTCGAAACGGGTGCCCACGCCCTGGAGCAGCAGGCGCATCGGCTTGCCGGGGATCGCCGCAAAACCCTTGACCCGCAGGATGCCGTGCTTGACCACCAGTTGGGTCAGGGCATCGAGCAGCAGGCTTTCGTCGGCCTCGGGCAGCTCGATGGAGATCGAGTCGAAGGCGTCGTGGTCATGGTCATCATGATCGTCGCCGTCATGGTGGTGGTCATGGTGGCTGTGACGGCTGTCGATGTGCTCCTCGGAACCGGCACCCACGCCCAGCAGTACGTCCAGGGGCAGGCGCCCGCTGCTGGCCTCGATCACCTTGACCGCCGGCGGCAGCTCCTCGGCCACTTCCTGGCGGACCTTGGCCAGGTCGGCCGGGTCGATCAGGTCGGTCTTGTTGAGGATCACCAGGTCGGCGCTGGACAACTGGTCGGCGAACAGCTCGTGCAGTGGCGACTCGTGGTCCAGGTTGGGGTCGAGCTTGCGCTGGGCGTCCACCTGGTCCGGGAAGGCGGCGAAGGTGCCGGCGGCCACGGCCGGGCTGTCGACCACGGTGATCACCGCATCGACGGTGCAGGCGCTGCGGATTTCCGGCCACTGGAAGGCTTGCACCAGGGGCTTGGGCAGGGCCAGGCCGCTGGTTTCGATGAGGATATGGTCCAGGTCGCCACGGCGGGCCACCAGTTCACGCATCACCGGGAAGAATTCTTCCTGCACGGTGCAGCACAGGCAGCCGTTGGCCAATTCGAAGACCCGGCCGCTGGCCTCTTCCTCGGTGCAGCCGATGGAGCACTGCTTGAGGATCTCGCCGTCGATGCCCAGTTCGCCGAACTCGTTGACGATCACCGCGATACGACGGCCCTGGGCGTTGTCCAGCATGTGCCGCAGCAAGGTGGTCTTGCCCGAGCCCAGGAAGCCGGTGACGATGGTGACGGGAAGTTTGGCCAGTGTTTTCATCGGATGCCCTTTTGGCGAAGGAGGCGGGCATACGGGACGACAGGCACGGCGCGGGCCAGGTGCTGATTTCGCCACCGGATCACCCCGCCCGGTTGTAGTGAGAATCTGGGTCGAGGCAGGTCTCCTGGCTGGGGGCTTGCCAGTCCAGGACTGACGCTTCCTGTGCCTTCCCGCCAGCGTCATGGACGCCAGGCAGTGGCCGTGCAGGAATGGAACCCTTCACAGTTGCGGGGGCAGCCGCGGCTTCTACCGCGTTCCCGTCTTAGCTTCGACCGCTGGCCGAAGAACCTCGAAGGCGCAAGGCTACGCAGAGCGCGGAGGACGGTCAATGCACATATGCGGCGGCTTCCCGTGCCAACCGGCGATTGACGGCGCTCCCTTGCCCATGATTTGCTACACAACTTGTTACGGGTGCCCTTCACAGGGTGAAACGGGAAACCGGTGAATCACGCGCTTGCCGCGATGACCAGTCCGGTGCTGCCCCCGCAACGGTAAGCGAGCGAAGTGTCAGATCCACTGTGCCCTGGGCATGGGAAGGCGACACTTGCCGGCATGGCATGACCCGCCCTGCCCCTCGCGAGCCCGGAGACCGGCCCGCAATACACGAATAACAAACCCGCGGTGGGCGGGCGCTGTTGCAAACCCTGCGTGAACGCCACGCGGGGTTTTCCTGCGCCGCTTCCCGCTGACAAACCCAAGGGAACGCGCCATGTCGATCATCAGCAGCACCAGCCATTCCGCCAGCAGCACCGCCACCCTGAGCCAGCGCCTGGTAGCCGCCATCGGTGCCTCGATCCTTGGCGCCTGCCTGGTGTACTTCGCCGGCTTCTCGCATATCGAGGCAGTGCACAACGCCGCCCACGACACCCGCCACAGCGCCGCCTTCCCTTGCCACTGAGACCCGTCCGATGATCAAGCGTATCGCGCAAACCGCAGGCTTCACCGGGCTGCTGGCCGCCCTGCTGCTGACCTTGCTGCAAAGCTTCTGGGTCGCGCCATTGATTCTCCAGGCGGAAACCTACGAAAAGGCCCCGGCCACCGAGGCAGTCCATGAACACGCCCCGGGCGCCATGGCCGGGCACGTCCACGATGAAGAAGCCTGGGAACCGGAGGACGGCTGGCAGCGAGTCCTGTCCACCACCGGCGGCAACCTGGTGGTCGCCGTGGGCTTCGCCCTGATGCTGGCAGGCCTCTACACCCTGCGCGCACCGAGCCGCACTTCCCAGGGCCTGCTCTGGGGCCTGGCCGGCTACGCCACCTTCTGCCTGGCGCCCACCCTGGGCCTGCCGCCGGAGCTGCCGGGCACCGCCGCGGCCGACCTGGTGCAGCGCCAGACCTGGTGGGTCGGTGCCGCCGCGTCCACTGCCGTGGGCCTGGCACTGATCGTGTTCGCCGGCAACTGGCTGCTGAAGTTGCTGGGCGCGGCCATCATCGCCGTGCCCCATGTGATCGGCGCTCCCCAACCGGAAGTGCATTCGATGCTGGCTCCCGAAGCACTGGAGGCCCAGTTCAAGATCGCCTCGCAATTGACCAATGCCGCCTTCTGGCTGGCCCTGGGCTTGATCAGCGCCTGGCTGTTCCGGCGCAAGGGCGAGGATGGCCAGCGGGCATGATCACCGAGCCGGCCCTGGTGGTCGGCCTGGGTTGTCGCAAGGGTTGCCCGGCCAGCGCCCTGCGCGCCCTGCTGGACCAGGTGCTGCGGGCCCATGGCCTGGACCTGGGCCAGGTACAGGCCATGGCCAGCATCGACCTGAAGCAGGATGAACCGGGCCTGCTGGAGCTGGCGCAGCAGTTGTCGCTGCCATTGACCTTCTTCAGCAGTGCCCAACTGGCGCCCTACGACTCCCGCCTGAGCCACAGGTCGCAGGCCGCATTCGAACGCACCGGCTGTCATGGCGTCGCCGAAAGCGCCGCCCTGGCCATGGCCGAATGCCTGCAAGCAGGCTCGGCGCAACTGCTGGTGCCCCGGCAGAAATCCGCCGAAGCCACCTTGGCATTGGCAGGCCCTTGAAAAACGTAGGCGAGGCAGCCAGCACAAGGCGAAAACAAGCGAAAAAGCGCAGTTTACGCGCGGTAAATGAGCATTTTGACCGGGCTGGCGCACCAGCCTGTTTTCAACGCAGCGATGGCAACGCAGATAGTTTTTCAACGGCCTGTTAGCTGTTTGCCCGTAGAATCGCCGCTAACCCCCGCCCTCGATCATGAGCGATCTTCATCATGAAGCCTGCTCGCCCCCTTTTTCACAGGACACTGCCATGACTGTCTACTTCATCGGCGCCGGCCCCGGCGACCCGGAACTGATCACCGTCAAGGGCCAGCGCCTGATCCATCGCTGCCCGGTGATCATCTACGCCGGCTCCCTGGTGCCCCAGGCGGTGCTCGAAGGGCATAGCGCGGTACGGGTGATCAACAGCGCCGAATTGCACCTGGAACAGATCATCGAGGCCATCCGCGAAGCCCATGCCCAGGGCCAGGATGTAGCCCGGGTGCACTCCGGCGATCCGAGCCTGTACGGCGCCATCGGCGAGCAGATCCGTTGCCTGCGGGAGCTGGGGATTGCTTTCGAGATCGTCCCCGGAGTCACCGCCACCGCCGCCTGCGCCGCATTGCTGGGAGCGGAGCTGACCTTGCCCGATGTCTCCCAGAGCGTGATCCTCACCCGCTACGCGGACAAAACCAGCATGCCGGCCGGGGAAGAGTTCGCCAGCCTGGCGGCCCATGGCGCCACCATGGCCATCCACCTGGGGGTCAACCATCTGGAGCGCATCGTCGCCGAACTGCTGCCCCACTACGGTGCCGACTGCCCGATCGCGGTGGTGCACCGGGCCACCTGGCCGGACCAGGACTGGGTACAGGGGACCCTGGCGGATATCGCAGCCAAGGCAGCCGCCAAGGGCTTCCGGCGCACCGCGCTGATCCTGGTGGGCCGGGTATTGGCCGCCGATGCCTTCAGTGAGTCGTCGCTGTACCGCGCCGGCCACGCACACCTCTATCGGCCCTGACCCACTTGTTCACGCCCAGGGGCCTGGTTCCGGGCATAAAAAAACGGCGCTCACGGGGCGCCGTTTTTTTGTGTCGCAGCGAACGCCTTAGTAGTAGGCGTTTTCTTTCTGCGTATGGTCAGTGACGTCGCGCACGCCCTTGAGCTCAGGAATACGCTCGAGCAGGGTGCGCTCGATGCCGTCCTTCAAGGTCACGTCGGCCTGGCCACAGCCCTGGCAACCGCCACCGAACTGCAGCACGGCGATGCCGTCTTCGACCACGTCGATCAGGCTGACCTGGCCGCCGTGGCTGGCCAGCCCGGGGTTGATCTCGGTTTGCAGGTAGTAGTTGATGCGCTCGTTGATCGGGCTGTCGGCGTTGACCATGGGCACCTTGGCGTTGGGAGCCTTGATGGTCAGCTGGCCGCCCATGCGGTCGGTGGCGTAGTCGACGACTGCATCATCGAGGAAACCTTCACTGAAGGCATCGATGTAGGCAGTGAAGCTCTTGAGGCCCAGGGCCTTGTCCTCGGGCTTTTCTTCGCCCGGCTTGCAATAGGCGATGCAAGTCTCGGCGTACTGGGTACCTGGTTGGGTGATGAAGATGCGGATGCCGATCCCCGGGGTGTTCTGCTTGGACAGCAGATCAGCCAGATAATCGTGGGCGGCGTCGGTAATGGTTATGGCGCTCATGATGGTTCCTCGCAGACGTGGGCGCAGTTTACGCCAATCGATGTCGCTGAAAAAGTCCTAGTGTTTTTGTCAGGATAGACCTTGGTCTGAGACGCCCCCGTAGCCTTCTGCGCATCCGGGGGCGGCGACCGCTCTATCTCAGAGGTTTTCGTAGCGGTTCATATCCATGACCCCGGCCTCGACCGGATCGGTTTCCTGCAAGAAGCGGGTCTGGTCATGGAAGTACTGCCAGAACTGCGGATGGCTGCGGCGGATGCCCCAGCGCTCGACGATCTTCTCGAAGCTTTCGGCATCGCGGGCTTCCTGCATGGCCGTGACGAACTCCGGCACCTCGGCGGACGGGATGTCGAACATGAAGTTCGGGTAGCTGCTGAGGATACCCGGGAAGATGGTCAGGGTATCCAGCCCCGGCTGGTAGCGCAGCGATTCGCCGAGCATGAAGGCCACGTTGCTGTGGGCCCGGTTGCGCAGCATGCTGTAGAACTGGCGCTTGCCGCCGGGCGTCTGGACCCGCAGCAAGGTGGCCTCAGGCAACTGCTCGATGACCTTGAGCCCCGCCGCCGGCCGCGACGCCAGACCGCTCAGGGCCTGTTCGGCATCCTGCAGGGCCGGATCGATGTTGGGTCGCGAGCAATAGGCGCTGTCGCAGCGGTTGATCGGGTCCGGCTTGGCATTGAGCTCGCCGTAGCGCGCCAGCAACTGGTTGGCGAAATCCTTCTTCGGATCCTTGGCGTCCAGCTTCAGGGCGCTGCGCTTGCTGTCGTCGATGGACTCGTAGTCCAGCCACATCTTGAACTTGCCGCTGTTCTGGTACCAGTCGTCGAGGAAGTCCTCGCGGGTGCCGGCCGGCATCAGGCGCAGGAAGTTCTGCTCGGCGCCATTGCGGATCAGGTCGAAGTACAGCCGGGTCTGGGCCTGGTGCGAGACGTTGCCGAACACGTCGAAGTTCACTGCCAGCTGGTAATAGGTGCGCTCCAGCAATGGATAGTCGAACAGCCACATCGTCTGCGGGATCTCGCCGATCAGGCCCTTGGTCACCGAGGCGCTGTCGAAGTGCCGGAAGATGCTCAACAGCGCGTTGTCGTTGCCGGCCCACAGAGTCGACCAACTGGGCGCCGGGGCCTCGGCGTAGGAATCACGGCGCAGGACCTCGTACTCGTTGCGCTTGTCGCGGTAGGCCAGCCACAGGCTGAGCACGCTGCCAACATCGTCGTTCTGACCCGGCATCGCCAGCAGGGGCGTGGCCTGGCCGCGATAGGCCGGGTCAGTGATGTACAGGTCATGTTCCGGGGCCTGGAACAGCGCCCAGAAGTTGTCGCGGATCACATCGGTGGCGATCTGTCCGCGGCATACCGGGCCCCGGATGAAGGTACGCACGAAGTACTCGGCGTTATCCAGCATGAACTGGTAGCGGGCCTTGGCCGGAATCGCCTCGAAGGTCTCGAACGGGTTGGCCCGGCGCGCCGGCCCATAACCGGGCAAGGCGTTGACCTGCCAGTCGCCGCTGTAGAACAGGGTCTTGACCCGGGCCAGCTTCGCCGCGCCCAACGGGTAAGTGATGTGGGTCTTGTGCACGATCACCCCTTGCACCGGCCACAGGCGGTAGTACACCTGGGTGCCCGGGTCGTCGTTGGGGCGTCGGGTATTGATCAGGTCGATGGGCTGGCCAGTGGGGGTACGCGAACGCACCCACTGGAAGAAATGCCCCGGCTCACCGCCTTCGAAATAGATGTGGGCGAGGAACCAATGCTCGTAGAGCCAGCGCGCCACCAGGCTTTCCCGGGCGCCAGGGGCGTTGAGCAGGTTTTCCCATTGGACCACCTGCAGGCTTTCCCGGGCGCTGGGGGCCAGGCCCTGCTCATCGATCGGCGCGCCGGAAGCCAGCCAGCGCTGTAGCGTCTGGTACTGCTGGCTGGTCAGGCCGGTGACCGCCAGGGGCATGCCTTCCTTGGGATGGGCGCCGGCATACCCGTCGAACTCGGCCGGCTGCGGGCACATGTTTTCCCGGTTCAGGCCCAGGACGATCTCACTGGGCAGCTTGGCATTGGGTTGCAGCGGCGTCCGGTGCCCCAATTCCAGCATGCGCGCCATCAGTGCCGCCTGGCTGCCCTGGGCGTCGAGCACCGAATAGAACCCGCGGCTCTGCCAGGCCGCCTTGCCGCTGGCGTCGTAGAACAACCGGGTCGGATCCTGGGCCTTGCTCCGTTCACCGTCGTATACCGGCGCCTTCGACGCGCCACGGGCGGCACCTTCGCCACTGCCCAGGTTGAGCTGGCAAGCCGAGTCGTAGCAGGCATGGCAAGCCACGCATTTCTCGGTGAAGATCGGCTGGATATCGCGGGTATAGGAAATCGCCGGCGCCGGACCTTGCGCCATGCACAGTGAACTCAATAGCAGCAGCACGCTGCTGACGGCAAAACGATACGGCATGTCCCTGGTCCCGAAAGTAAAAACGTCGCGATTCTACCGGTCCGCCCGGCGAACCAACATGAACGATATTCATGCAAAACCGGCACATGCCGCAAAACCATGCAGGTTTGCTATTCTCCACGCCCTCCGTAATGGCCTTTCCAGGTAGTTCCCATGTCTGACCGCAGTGCTCGCCTCCACGCTCTCCAGCAAGCCCTCAAGGAGCGCATCCTGATCCTCGATGGCGGCATGGGGACCATGATCCAGAGCTACAAGCTCGAGGAGCGGGACTACCGTGGCGAACGCTTTGCCGACTGGCCCAGCGACGTCAAGGGCAACAACGACCTGCTGGTACTGACCCGTCCGGACGTGATCGGCGCGATCGAGAAAGCCTACCTGGACGCCGGGGCCGACATCCTCGAGACCAACACCTTCAACGCCACCCAGGTGTCCCAGGCCGACTACGGCATGGAAGCGCTGGTCTACGAACTGAACGTAGAAGGTGCCCGCGTGGCCCGCAAGGTGGCCGACGCGAAAACCCTGGAAACCCCGGATAAGCCGCGCTTCGTCGCCGGCGTCCTGGGCCCGACCAGCCGCACCTGCTCGATCTCCCCGGACGTCAACGATCCGGGCTATCGCAACGTCACTTTCGACGAACTGGTGAGCAACTACACCGAGGCCACTCGTGGCCTGATCGAGGGCGGCGCCGACCTGATCCTGATCGAGACCATCTTCGATACCCTCAACGCCAAGGCGGCGATCTTCGCCGTGCAGCAGGTGTTCGAGGAGGACAACGTCGAACTGCCGATCATGATCTCCGGCACCATCACCGACGCCTCCGGCCGCACGTTGTCGGGCCAGACCACCGAAGCGTTCTGGAACTCGGTGCGCCATGCCAACCCGATCTCGGTGGGCCTGAACTGCGCCCTGGGCGCCAAGGACCTGCGTCCCTACCTGGAAGAGCTGTCGACCAAGGCCGACACCCATGTCTCGGCCCACCCCAACGCCGGCCTGCCCAACGCCTTCGGCGAATACGACGAAACCCCGGCGGAAATGGCTGCGGTGGTCGAGGAGTTCGCCGCCAGCGGCTTCCTCAACATCATCGGCGGCTGCTGCGGCACCACTCCGCCGCATATCCGGGCCATCGCCGAGGCCGTGGCCAAACACAAGCCACGGGTCATCCCGGAGATCCCCAAGGCTTGCCGACTGTCGGGCCTGGAGCCGTTCACCATCGATCGCCAGTCGTTGTTCGTCAACGTCGGCGAACGCACCAACATCACCGGCTCCGCCAAGTTCGCCCGGCTGATCCGCGAAGAAAACTACACCGAGGCCCTGGAAGTCGCCCTGCAGCAGGTCGAGGCTGGCGCCCAGGTGATCGACATCAACATGGACGAAGGGATGCTCGATTCCCAGGCCGCCATGGTCCGCTTCCTCAACCTGATCGCCGGTGAGCCGGACATCTCCCGCGTACCGATCATGATCGACTCCTCCAAGTGGGAAGTGATCGAGGCGGGCCTCAAGTGCATCCAGGGCAAGGGCATCGTCAACTCGATCTCGATGAAGGAAGGCGTCGAGCAGTTCAAGCATCACGCGCGCCTGTGCAAGCGCTACGGCGCGGCGGTCGTGGTGATGGCCTTCGACGAGGTCGGCCAGGCCGACACCGCCGCGCGCAAGCGCGAGATCTGCCAGCGCAGCTACGACATCCTGGTCAATGAAGTGGGCTTTCCGCCGGAAGACATCATCTTCGACCCGAACATCTTCGCCGTGGCCACCGGCATCGAAGAGCACAACAACTACGCCGTGGACTTCATCGAAGCCTGCGCCTACATCCGCGACCACCTGCCCTATGCCCTGTCGAGCGGCGGGGTGTCCAACGTGTCGTTCTCGTTCCGTGGCAACAACCCGGTGCGCGAGGCGATCCACTCGGTGTTCCTCTACCATGCGATCCAGAACGGCCTGACCATGGGTATCGTCAACGCCGGCCAGCTGGAGATCTACGACGAGATCCCACCGGCCCTGCGCGACAAGGTCGAGGACGTGGTGCTCAACCGCACTCCGGAAGGCACCGACGCCTTGCTGGCCATCGCCGACGACTACAAGGGTGGCGGTGCCAGCAAGGAAGTCGAGGACGAGGCCTGGCGTTCACTGCCAGTGGGCAAGCGCCTGGAACACGCGCTGGTCAAGGGCATCACCGCCCATATCGTCGAGGACACCGAGGAGTGCCGCCAGCAGTGCGCGCGGCCGATCGAGGTCATCGAAGGCCCGCTGATGAGCGGCATGAACGTGGTTGGCGACCTGTTCGGCGCCGGCAAGATGTTCCTGCCCCAGGTGGTCAAGTCGGCCCGGGTGATGAAGCAGGCCGTGGCCCACCTGATCCCGTTCATCGAAGCCGAGAAAGGCGACAAGCCCGAGGCCAAGGGCAAGATCCTCATGGCCACGGTCAAGGGCGATGTGCATGACATCGGCAAGAACATAGTCGGCGTGGTGCTGGGCTGCAACGGCTACGACATCGTCGACCTGGGCGTGATGGTGCCGGCGGAGAAGATCCTGCAGACCGCCCGCGACGAGAAGTGCGACATCATCGGCCTGTCCGGCCTGATCACCCCGTCGCTGGACGAGATGGTCCATGTCGCCCGCGAGATGCAGCGCCAGGATTTCCACCTGCCGCTGATGATCGGTGGCGCCACCACCTCCAAGGCCCACACCGCGGTGAAGATCGAACCCAAGTACAACAACGACGCGGTGATCTACGTCACTGACGCCTCCCGCGCCGTGGGCGTGGCCACCCAACTGCTGTCCAAGGAACTCAAGCCCGGCTTCGTCGACAAGACCCGCCAGGAGTACGTGGAAGTGCGCGAGCGCACCGCCAACCGCAGCGCCCGTACCGAGCGCTTGAGCTACCAACAGGCGATCGCGGCCAAGCCGCAATATGACTGGGCGGCCTACCAGGCCACGCCCCCGTCCTTCACGGGCGTGAAGATGCTCGACAACATCGACCTGCGCGAGCTGGCCGAGTACATCGACTGGACGCCGTTCTTCATCTCCTGGGACCTGGCCGGGAAATTCCCGCGCATCCTCACCGACGAAGTGGTCGGCGAGGCAGCGACGGGGCTGTACAAGGATGCCCGCGAGATGCTCGACAAGCTGATCGACGAGAAGCTCATCAGCGCCCGGGCGGTATTCGGCTTCTGGCCGGCCAACCAGGTCAACCATGACGACATCGAAGTCTACGGCGACCACGGCCAGACCCTGGCCACCCTGCACCACCTGCGCCAGCAGACCATCAAGCCCGACGGCAAGCCCAACCTGTCCCTGGCCGACTTCGTGGCGCCCAAGGACAGCGGTGTGACCGACTACGTCGGCGGCTTCATCACCACCGCCGGCATCGGCGCCGAGGAAGTGGCCAAGGCCTACCAGGACAAGGGCGACGACTACAGCTCGATCATGGTCAAGGCCCTGGCCGACCGCCTGGCCGAAGCCTGCGCCGAATGGCTGCACCAACAGGTGCGCAAGGAGCACTGGGGTTACGCCAGGGACGAACACCTGGACAACGAGGCGCTGATCAAGGAGCAGTACAGCGGTATCCGCCCTGCCCCGGGCTATCCGGCGTGCCCGGACCACACCGAGAAGAGCACCCTGTTCGCCCTGCTCGACCCCGAGGCCAGCGAAGGCAAGGCCGGGCGCAGCGGCGTGTTCCTCACCGAACACTTCGCCATGTTCCCGGCGGCGGCGGTCAGCGGCTGGTACTTCGCCCACCCGCAGGCGCAGTACTTCGCCGTGGGCAAGGTCGACAAGGACCAGGTGCAGAGCTACACCCAGCGCAAGGGCCAGGACCTGGCCGTGAGCGAACGCTGGCTGGCGCCGAACCTGGGCTACGACGACTGATCGCAGCCGCTTGTGCAGGGGGTGCCAGGCACCCCCTGATGCCCGCCGGTATTGTCTATGCTCTGTTGACACCCAACCGTGTCGAGGGATTTATGGACGATCCAAGCAACAACCAGCCACCGACCTTCCTGCAAATGCTGCAAAGCGTCCTGGCGGCAGCCTTCGGCGTACAAAGCGGGAAGAATCGCGCCCGCGACTTCACCCACGGCAAGCCCAGCCACTTCATCGCGCTGGGCATCCTGTTCACCACCTTGTTCGTCCTGGTGCTGCTGGGCATCGCCAAGCTGGCGATGCACCTGGCGGGAGTCTGAAGCGCTAGCGCAGCAGCAACTGCAACCCGAAGGGGTAGCGATAGCCGTCCGGCTTGCCCTGGGCGGACAAGGCGCGGAAATTCACCCCGCTCCCGGCACGGTCTCCCAGGCGCAGCAATTGCTGCGCCTGGCCCGGGGTCAACGGCTGCAATAGCGGCAAGCGCCAATCCGGCCCGCCCTGGCGCCGGGTGTCGAGGCCCAGCGCGTCGTCGTGGAGCGTCACCAGGGCCCAGCCGCCCAGGGTGAAGTGCCCGGCGACCAGGACCGACAATTGCCCATCGATCAAGGCCTGCAGCGCTTGCGGCGAGCTGTTGAGACCGCTGAACAGCACGTCCTTGCCGGGCTTCAGGCCCAGCTCGCGGGCCGCACTCATGGCCCCCAGGGCCATCTCATCATTGGCCGACCAGACCAGCCGGGCCTGCGGGTAACGCCGCAGCAACTGCTGGGCCTGGCGGTAGGCACGCTCACGGTTCCATTCGCCATAGACCAGCTGGCGCAGGTGCACCTGCGGGAATTCGGCCAGGGCCCGGCGCAGGCCCTGCTCGCGCAATTGCGCCGAGGGCGTGACCTTCAACCCGGAGAAAGCCAGGAGCTCGATGCTCTGCCCGTCCGCCACCGGCCCGTGCTGGCGCACGAGTTCCTTGAGCATCAGGTAGCCGGCCTCTTCGTCGTTGCCCAGCATGCTGCCGATCCAGTCGGAATACTTGTGCCGGTTCTGGCCGATCAGCTCACGCTGGTCCTGGGTCAGCGCGCTGTTGACGAGGAACAGCTTGATCCCGGTGCCCTGGGACAAACGCAGGATCTGCGGGGCGATGTACTGCTCGTTCACCAGCACCAGGTAGTCCGGTCGATGTTCGCCCTGGATCACCTGCCGCGCCTGCTCCAGGGTCCGGCCGGCGTCGCGCTCGGCATAGAGGATGCGCAAGTCCATGCCCAGGTCGCGAGCGGCGGCCTGCATGAAATGCGAATAGCTGACCCAGAAGGTTTCGGTCGAGTTGCCGGGATTGAGGAAGACCACCGAGGTCGCCTGAGCCATGCTCCAGAACGGCAGGCTCAACCACACCACGCACTTGCACAACAGCTTGAACATCACGAAAAGAGCCCCAGAATGATCCCAGCAGTATAACTGGCAAGATGCTGGCCAATAGCGGTAAATTGTCGTGATTGTCCGACAATCCAGGCTCTGTAAGGCCTCTCTACTACTGGTGGCTGACCCAGAACACGGCCGTACCCACGACCAGTATGATCAGAAAGAGAATGGCCCAAGCATCGACACTGCTGTCACTTTTCCTGGCTTTGGTTGGATGGCTCATAGCATCGCCTCTAGTGGATTTTATCGGTGACTGCTCAAAGACACGCCCACAGTTAAGACCAGGATTTCCCACACCACAAATGTGGATACTGAGAAAGCCCTACCGTTAGTCGTTTTGGTTCTTTGCATATACTCAAACATCACTTTTGCGCATAACCGCAAACTGGTATCGTTCGGCGGCTCCGATCGGAGTGCGCGGCCGTGCGCGCAGATTTGCTTACGTAGGTGGTGTTGAGCGTCAACGAAGGCAAGACGAGGTGGATGCGGTGACAGACCGCGATCGACTCCAGTCAAAGCGTCCTGAGCACCTGTTCACCGCAGTATTTGCCGAGTGCGCCTGCAAGCCACCTGTAGCCTGAGAACTGGACCTATATGTACGTATACGACGAGTACGATCAGCGGATCATCGAGGACCGCGTCAAGCAGTTCCGTGATCAGACCCGACGCTATCTGGCAGGCGAGCTGAGCGAAGAAGAGTTCCGCCCCCTGCGCCTGCAGAACGGGCTTTATATCCAACGCTTCGCCCCGATGCTGCGGGTCGCCGTGCCTTATGGCCAGCTGAACTCGCGCCAGGCGCGAATGATGGCCAAGATCGCCCGCGACTACGACAAGGGCTACGCGCACATCAGTACCCGGCAGAACGTGCAGTTCAACTGGCCGGCCCTGGAAGACGTGCCGGAGATCCTGGCCGAGCTGGCCACCGTGCAGATGCATGCCATCCAGACCAGCGGCAACTGCCTGCGCAACGTCACCACCGACCAGTTCGCCGGCGTCGCTGCAGATGAACTGGTAGACCCGCGCCCATGGTGCGAGATCGTCCGCCAGTGGACCACCTTCCACCCCGAATTCGCCTACCTGCCGCGCAAGTTCAAGATCGCCATCAATGGCTCGACCGCGGACCGCGCGGCCATCGAGGTGCACGACATCGGCCTGGAGCCGCACTACAACGCCGCCGGCGAGCTGGGCTTCCGGGTCCTGGTGGGCGGCGGCCTGGGCCGGACCCCGGTGGTCGGCGCCTTCATCAACGAGTTCCTGCCCTGGCAGGACCTTCTGAGCTACCTCGACGCCATCCTGCGGGTCTACAACCGCTACGGCCGGCGCGACAACAAGTACAAGGCGCGGATCAAGATCCTGGTCAAGGCCCTGACTCCCGAAGTGTTCGCCGAGAAGGTCGAGGCCGAGATGGTCCACCTGCGCGGCGGCCAGACCACCCTGACCGAGGCCGAAGTGCATCGCGTGGCCCGGCACTTCGTCGATCCGGACTACAAGGCCCTGGACAACCAGGATGCCGCCCTGGCCGCCCTGGACCAGGAGCACCCCGGTTTCGCCCGCTGGCGCACCCGCAACACCCTGGCCCACAAGAAGCCGGGTTATGTCGCCGTGAGCCTGTCGCTCAAGCCCACCGGCGTGGCCCCTGGAGATGTCACCGACAAGCAGTTCGATGCCATCGCCGACCTGGCCGACCGCTACAGCTTCGGCTTGCTGCGCACTTCCCACGAGCAGAACGTGATCCTCGCCGACGTCGAGCAGAGCCAGCTGTTCACCCTCTGGGGCGAACTGCGGGAAAACGGCTTCGCCACCCCGAACATCGGCCTGCTGACCGACATCATCTGCTGCCCTGGCGGTGATTTCTGCTCCCTGGCCAACGCCAAATCGATCCCGATCGCCGAATCCATCCAGCGCCGTTTCGACGACCTGGACTACCTGTTCGATATCGGCGAGCTGGACCTCAACATCTCCGGCTGCATGAACGCCTGTGGCCACCACCACGTGGGCCACATCGGCATCCTCGGCGTCGACAAGAAAGGCGAGGAGTTCTACCAGGTCTCCCTGGGTGGCAGCGCCAGCCGCGACGCCAGCCTGGGCAAGATCCTCGGCCCGTCCTTCGCCCAGGACGACATGCCGGACGTGATCTCCAAGCTAATCGACGTGTACGTGGAACAGCGTACCGAGGACGAGCGCTTCATCGACACCTATCAACGTATTGGCATCGACCTCTTCAAGGAGCGCGTCTATGCAGCGAATCATTAAGAACAACGAGGTCGTCGACGAAACCTGGCATCTGCTGCCCAAGGACGCGACCCTCGACGGCATCTCCAACTGCGACGACCTGATCGTGCCGCTGGCACTGTGGCGCGACCACGGCCACGCCCTCAAGGCCCGCGACGGCGGCCTGGGCATTTGGCTGGACGCGGACGAAGAAGCCGAAGAAATCGGCAACGATGTCCATAACTTCCAGGTAATCGCCCTGAACTTCCCGGCGTTCACCGACGGCCGCAACTACTCCAACGCCCGCCTGCTGCGCGACCGCTATGGCTACAAGGGCGAACTGCGAGCCATCGGCGACGTGCTGCGCGACCAGCTGTTCTACCTGCGGCGCTGTGGTTTCGACGCTTACGCACTGCGGGCCGACAAGGACCCCTACGAAGCCCTGGAAAGCCTCAAGGACTTCTCGGTGACCTACCAGGCCTCCACGGACCAGCCACTGCCGCTGTTCCGCCGCCGCTAGGCCTGCGCCAACAAAAAGCCCTGGAGCGGTTTCCCGCTCCAGGGCTTTTTTGTATCTGTCGTCTTCTAGACCGTCATCGCGAGCAAGCTCCTACAGGAGGGTTCAAGCCTTGTTGCAGGAGCAAGGCTTGCCCGCGATCGCTCATCAGAAGAGCACCAACGGCAAGCTCGCGCGCAGCATTACCAGAAACGCTGCTGGGTCAGGCGGCTCCACCAGGTCAGCAACACGCGGTCGACCGAACCGCTGGCCGCCAGCCCTACCCGCTCCTGCAGGCTCTTGCGCTCGGCGTAGTGCAGGTGGAAGACCTCGGCCGCCTTGGCTTTCTCGGCCAGGTACTCGTCGCTGGTCTGCAACTCGTCCACCAGTTGTTTTTCCTGGGCGGCCACACCCAGCCAGACCTCGCCGGTGGCCACTTCGTCGATGGCCAGTTGCGGGCGATAGCGGGCCACGAAGTTCTTGAACAATTGATGGGTGACGTCCAGGTCCTCCTGGAACTTCTCCCGGCCCTTCTCGGTGTTCTCGCCGAACACCGTCAGGGTGCGCTTGTACTCGCCGGCGGTGAGTACCTCGAAGTCGATGTCGTGCTTCTTCAGCAGGCGATTGACGTTGGGCAACTGCGCCACCACGCCGATGGAGCCGAGGATGGCGAAGGGGGCGCTGATGATCTTCTCACCGATGCAGGCCATCATGTAGCCGCCGCTGGCCGCGACCTTGTCGATGCACACCGTCAGCGGTACCCCGGCCTGGCGAATACGCGCCAGCTGCGAGGACGCCAGGCCATAGCTGTGGACCATGCCGCCGCCGCTTTCCAGGCGCAGCACCACTTCATCCTTGGGCGTGGCCAGGCTCAGTACCGCGGTGATCTCGTGGCGCAGGCCCTCGGTGGCCGACGCCTTGATATCGCCGTTGAAATCCAGCACGAACACCCGCGGCTTATCCTCGGCGGGCTGTTTCTTCTGCTTCTTCTCGGCCTTGCCCTTGGCCTTGCGCAAGGCCTTGAGCTGCTCCTTGTCCAGCAGGCTCTGCTCCAGGCGCTCGCGCAGGTCCTTGTAGAAATCGTTCAGCTTGCTGACCTGCAACTGCCCGGCCCCCTTGCGCCGACCCTTGCTGCGCAGCGCGGCAGCGGTGATCAGCACCACCAGGATGGCGACCACCAGGGTCACGGTCTTGGCCAGGAAACTGGCGTACTCGATGAAAAACTCCACGGAAACTCCTTACGCATGATCGCCACCCACCGGCGGCGCAATGGGCCCAAGCATACCGACGCGACCGGTCGGCCACCAGTCGCGAAACCTTGTGGAGCCGCGCTCCAACAATCATTTCAAACAAGCGTATGTTTTTTCATTGACAGCTCACCGGCATCCTCATAACCTCGCAAAACTTTCAACGTACCGGGATGACGCGGACGTGGGCAGCATCTATCTGATTCGACATGGCCAGGCCTCTTTTGGTGCAGACGACTACGACGTGCTGTCGCCCATCGGCGTGCGCCAGGCCACCGTCCTCGGCGATCACTTGGCGGCCCTCGGGGTGAACTTCGATCGCTGCCTGTCCGGCGACCTGCAACGCCAGCAGCATACCGCCCAGGCCACCCTGGAACAGCTGGCTGTCGCTGGGCTGGCCACGCCGGCCCTGGAGATCGACCCGGCGTTCAACGAGTTCAATGCCGACGCCATCATCCGCGCCCTGTTGCCCGACCTGCTGCCCCAGGAACCCGAAGCGCTGCACACCCTGCGCAACGCCGCGCAAAATCGCGGCGAATTCCAACGCATCTTCGCCCTGATCATCCAGCGCTGGCTGGCCGGCACCTACGACCCGCCCGGCCTGGAAAGCTGGCTGGGCTTCGTCGAACGGGTCCAGGGTGGCTTGCAGCGCATCCTCGAAGCGGCGGACAACCGGCAGAAGATCGCCGTGTTCACCTCCGGCGGCACCATCACCGCCCTGCTCCACCTGATTACCCGGATGCCTGCCCAGCAGGCCTTCGAACTGAACTGGCAAATCGTCAACACTTCGCTCAACCAGCTGAAGTTCCGCGGTCGCGAAGTGTCCTTGGCCTCCTTCAACGGTCATACGCACCTGCAACTGTTGAAGGCACCGGAGCTCATCACTTTCCGCTGAGCCCGGCTTACCGTGAACCCTTGCTGTAACCACCCATAAAAGGATCGAACCATGACCTCCGTAGCTGACGCCGTACAAGCCATGCAAGCCAAGTTCAACCCAGCTGCCGCTGCCGGCCTGGACCTGGTCTTCGGTTTCCGCATCGATGACACCAAGCACTTCTCGCTGGTGGTGAAAGACAGCACCTGCGAACTCAAGGAAGGCGAGAACCCAGACGCCCAAGTCACCCTGGTGATGGACGGCGAAACCCTGGACGGTATCGTCAGCGGCGAAACCGACGGCATGCAGGCCTTCATGGGCGGCAAGCTGCGCGCCGAAGGCGACATGATGCTGGCCATGAAACTGAGCGAGCTGTTCCCAGCCTAAGACCCCGCAAGGTCCGGCCATCCACGAATCCCGCCCCCTGGCGGGATTCGTCGTTTTCAGCCCGCGCCAGCTGGCAACGGCGCCACCCCGGACGCTGCCAACAGCTCACGGGTATAGGGATGTCGCGCCGCCGCGAACAGCTGCTGGGTCTGGCCGCGCTCCACCACCTGGCCGTCCTTCATCACGATCAGGTCATGGGCCAGGGCCTGGACCACCGCCAGGTCGTGGCTGATGAACAGGTAGGTCAGGCCATGCTCCTGTTGCAAGCGCCGCAGCAGCGCCACCACCTGCTTCTGCACCGTGCGATCCAGGGCCGAGGTCGGCTCATCCAGCAGGATCAGCTCAGGCTTGAGCACCAGGGCCCGGGCGATGGCGATGCGCTGGCGCTGGCCACCGGAGAACTCGTGGGGATAACGGTGCCGAGCGGCCGGGTCCAGGCCCACTTGCTCCAGCACCTCGATCACCGCCCGCTCCTGTTGCCCAGAATCCAGGTCGGTGTGTACCCGCAAGCCCTCGGCGATGATCTGCTGCACGCTCAGGCGCGGGCTGAGGCTGCCGAAGGGGTCCTGGAACACCACCTGCAACTGCCGGCGCAGCGGCCGCAACCGCGCCCCGTGGAGCGTCTCCAGGGCCTGGCCATTGAAACGGATGCGCCCTTGTGCAGCGATCAGCCGCAGGATCGCCTGACCCAGGGTCGACTTGCCCGAGCCGGACTCACCGACGATGCCCAGGGTCTTGCCCCGTTGCAGTTGCAGGTCGATGCCATCCACCGCCTTCAGGTAACGCCGTGGCCGCCACCAGCCGCCGCCCTGGCCGAACCAGACCTTCAACTGCTCCACCGCCAGCAGGGTTTCACTGCTGCCCCGGGGCAGCGCCTGGCCGCCGGGCTCGGCATTGAGCAATTCCAGGCTGTAGGGATGTCGCGGTGCCTGGAACAGCTGCTGGCAATCAGCCTGCTCGACAATGCAGCCGCCACGCATCACCGCCACTCGCTGGGCGATATGGCGCACCAGGTTCAGGTCATGACTGATGATCAGCAGCGCCATGCCCAGACGCTGTTGCAACGCCTGGAGCAACAGCACGATCTTGCGCTGCACGGTCACGTCCAGAGCGGTGGTGGGCTCGTCGGCGATCAGCAACTCCGGTTCGCAGGCCAGGGCCATGGCGATCATCACCCGCTGGCGCTGGCCGCCAGACAACTGGTGCGGATAGGCCCTGAGCCGTTCCCGGGGGTTCTGGATACCCACCAGCTCCAGCAGTTCGAGAATCCGCTCCCGGGCCTGGGCGCCGGCCAGGCCCTTGTGCAGGCGCAGGGTCTCGCCCAACTGCCGCTCGACGCTGTGCAGCGGATTGAGCGAGCTCATGGGCTCCTGGAAGATCATCGCGATGCGGTTGCCGCGCAGTTGGCGCAAGCGGGCCGGCGCTACCCCCAGCAGTTCCTCCCCGCGATAGCGGATGCTGCCCGCGATCCGCGCCGCACGCGGGTCGAGCAATTGCAGGATGCTGTGGGCGGTCACCGACTTGCCGGAGCCGGACTCGCCCACCAGCGCCAGGCACTCACCAGGGCGGATCTGAAGGTACAGGCCATGCACCACCTCGGTGGCACCGAAGGCCACCTTCAGGCCACGCAGTTCAATCAGGGCTTGGGTCATCTTGGGTACTCGCAGTTTCAACTCTTGGGATCGAAGGCATCGCGGCAGCCTTCGCCGATGAACACCAGCAACGACAGGATCAGTGCCAGGACAAAGAACGCCGTCAGCCCCAGCCAGGGCGCTTGCAGGTTGCTCTTGCCCTGGGCCACCAACTCGCCCAGCGACGCGCTGCCAGCCGGCATGCCGAAGCCGAGGAAGTCCAGGGCCGACAAGGTGGCGATGGCCCCGGTGAGAATGAACGGCAGGTAGCTCAGGGTGGCGTTCATGGCATTGGGCAGGATGTGCCGGCCCATCACCTGCAGGTCATCCACCCCCAGCGCCCTGGCCGCCTTGACGTACTCCAGGCTGCGGCTGCGCAGGAACTCGGTGCGCACCACATCCACCAGGGCCAGCCAGGAGAACAACGCCATGATCCCCAGCAGCCACCAGAAGTTCGGCTCGACGAAACCGGACAGGATGATCAGCAGGTACAGCACCGGCAGCCCCGACCAGACCTCCAGCAAGCGTTGCCCCCAGAGATCGACCCAGCCGCCGTAGTAGCCCTGCAGGGCGCCGGCAACGATGCCGACCAGCGCACTGATGGCCGTCAGCGACAAGGCGAACAACAACGACACCCGCACCCCGAAGATCACCCGCGCCAGCACGTCCCGGGCCTGGTCGTCGGTACCCAGCCAGTTATCGCCACTGGGCGGGCTGGGGGCCGGCTGCGTCAGCTCGTAGTTGATGGTGTCGTAGCCGAAGGGAATCGGCGCGAACAACAACCAGCCGCCCTGCCCCTCGATCAACTGGCGAACCGCGGCGCTGCGGTAGTCCGGCTGGAACGGCAACTGGCCGCCCAAGTCCTGTTCGGTGTAGCGCTTGAAGGCCGGGAAATACCACTGCCCCTGGCACGCCACCAGCAACGGCTTGTCATTGGCGATCAGCTCGCCGCCCAGGCTCAGGGTGAACAGGCCGAGGAACAGCCACAACGACCACCAGCCACGCCGGTGCGACTTGAAACGTTGCCAGCGCCGCCGGCCAAGGGGAGACAGGGGCATCAGAGCTTCCTCGCCGCGAAATCGATGCGTGGGTCGATCAGGGTGTAGGCCAGGTCGCCCAGCAGTTTTATCAACAAGCCGAACAGGGTGAAGATGAACAACGAGCCGAACACCACCGGGTAATCCCGGGATACCGCCGCCTCGTAGCTCATGCGTCCCAGGCCATCGAGGGAGAAGATCACCTCGATCAGCAGCGAACCGCCGAAGAACACCGTGACCAGCGCCTGGGGCAGCCCCGCCACCACCAGCAGCATGGCGTTGCGAAACACATGGCCGTACAACACCTGGCGCTCGGTCAGGCCCTTGGCCCGCGCGGTGACCACGTACAGCCGCGAGATCTCGTTGAGGAAGCTGTTCTTGGTCAGCAGGGTCAGGGTGGCGAAACCGCCGACCACCAGCGCGCTGACCGGCAGCACCAGGTGCCAGAAATAGTCGGCGACCTTGCCCAGGGTGCTCAGTTGGTCGAAGTCGTCCGAGACCAGGCCGCGTACCGGGAACCAGTCCAGCAGGGTGCCGCCGGCGAACACCACGATCAGCAACAGGGCGAACAGGAATCCCGGCATGGCGTAGCCGACGATGATCGCCGCGCTGCTCCAGACATCGAAACCCGAGCCGTTGTGCACCGCCTTGCGAATCCCCAAGGGAATCGACACCAGGTAGGTGATCAGGGTCGCCCACAAGCCCAGGGACAAGGTCACCGGCAACTTGTCCAGGATCAGGTCGGTGACCGTGGCGCCACGGAAGAAACTCTTGCCGAAGTCCAGCCGGGCGTACTGCCCGAGCATCAGCCACAAGCGCTCGCTGGCGGGCTTGTCGAAGCCGTACTGGCGCTCGATGTCCGCCAGCAGCTTGGGGTCCAGGCCCCGGCTGGCCCGGGACTCGCCGGCCACGCTCTCCACATGCCCGCCGCCCACCGCGGCATTGGCGCCGATACCCTGCAAACGGGCGATGGCCTGCTCCACCGGTCCTCCGGGAGCGGCCTGGACGATGACGAAATTGACCAGCAGGATGCACAACAAGGTCGGCACGATCAGCAGCAGGCGCCGCAGGCTATAACCCAGCATGGACCACCTCCGCGCTGCGCTTGTGCATCTGGCCCTGGGTCAGCGCCGTCGGGCTGATCTCCCACCAGCTGTCCAGTCCGGCGTCATACAGCGGGGCGACCGCCGGGCGACCGAAGCGGTTCCACCACACCGTGGAGATGCCCGGAGGGTAATAGTTGGGAATCCAGTAGTAGCCCCACTGCAACACCCGGTCCAGGGCCCGGGCATGGGCCAGCATGCTGCTGCGGCTGTCGGCCCGGACCAGGCCTTCGAGCAAGGCATCCACCACCGGGCTCTTGAGCACCATGTAGTTGTTCGAACCCGGATCGTCGGCCCCCTCGGCGCCGTAGTAGTTGAACAGCTCGCGCCCCGGAGCCTGGGACACCGGGTAGCCGACGACGATCATGTCGTAGTCGCGGCTGCGCACCCGGTTGGTGTACTGCGCGCTGTCCACCTGGCGAATGTCGAAGCCGATGCCGATCTGCGCCAGGTTGCGCTTGAACGGCAACAGCAGGCGCTCGAAGCCCTTCTGGCCATTGAGGAAGGTGAACTGCAGCGGCTCGCCGGCGGCATTCACCAGACGATCGCCGCTGGGGGTCCAGCCGGCCTCGCGCAACAGTTGCAGCGCCTGCAACTGCTGGCCACGGACGATCCCGCTGCCATCGGTCCTGGGCGCCTCGAACACCTGGCTGAAGACCTCATCCGGGACCTGAGCGCGCCAGGGTTCGAGGATCTTGAGCTCCTCTGCCGAGGGCAGGCCCACCGCCGCCAGTTCGCTGTGGGAGAAGAAGCTGCGCTGGCGCAGGTACATGCCGCGCATCATCTGCCGGTTGCTCCACTCGAAGTCCCACAGCAAGGCGATGGCCTGGCGTACCCGGCGATCCTGGAACAGCGGCCGCTGCAGGTTGAAGACGAACCCCTGGGTGCCCTGGGCCGCGCCAGGGGCCAGGTGCTCGCGCTGCAGGCGGCCATCGTCCAGGGCGGCACCGGCATAACCGATGGTGTAGGCAGTGGCGGAGAACTCGCGGTTGTAGTCATAGCCGCCGGCCTTGAGGATCTGCCGCGCCACATCGGTATCGGAAAAGAACTCCAGGCGCAGGCGATCGAAGTTGTAGCGCCCGCGCGCCACCGGCAGGCGCTCGCCCCACCAGTCCTTGACCCGCTCGAAGGTCACGCTGCGCCCGGCATCCACCTTGGCCACTCGGTACGGGCCACTGCCCAGGGGCGGCTCGAAGCCACCGCCATCGGCAAAATTGCGTCCGCGCCACCAGTGTTCCGGCAGCACCGGCAACGACGCCAGGTCCAGGGGCAAGGTGCGGCTCTCGGCATTCTTGAACACAAAGCGCACCTGGCTCGGCGACTCCACCAGGACCTCGGCCACATCGGCGAACTGCTGGCGGTACTTGAGGCTGCCCTGGGTCATCAACAGTTCGAAGGTGAAGCGCACATCGCTGGCGCTGATCGGCCGGCCATCGGCGAAGCGCGCCGCCGGGTTCAGGTACAACCGCAGCCAGCGCCGGTCCGGGGCCAGCTCCAGGCCCTGGGCCACCAGGCCGTACACCGTGTAGGGCTCGTCCTGGGAGCGGTAGGCCAGGGGCGCGTAGACCCAGCCGTCGACCTCGGCCACCCCGGTGCCCTTGTCGATATAGGGCACCAGGTGGTCGAACGGCCCGCTCTCCAGGGAAGAACGGCGCAAGCTGCCGCCCTTGGGCGCGTGCGGATTGACGTAGTCGAAGTGACTGAAGCCGGCCGGATACTTCGGTGCCTCGCCGTACACCGTCAACGACGGTTGCACGGCGGCCGACACTGCCGGGCTCAGCAGCACCCACAGCCAGAGCAAGAAGATGGTTCGCAACGGCATTGCAACAAGCCCCTCTGGACAGTGCCCGGGGGCTCGCCGGCCTTGATGGCCCGCGTGCCAGGTTCCCGGTCACGGTTCTCGATGATCGCAACGCCCCGCTCCTGCCTGTGTTGTGCAACCAGGCCGGCATTTTTATAGAGCGGGGTCTAGATCCATTGGTTACTAAAAAGCCTTCGGACTGCCGTTATCGGCTCGTTTCAGAAGCTGTAGCTGAGCCGGATGTACAAGGTCCGCCCGAAGGGGTCCGAGTAACGCGGGTCGTAGCCGCTCTGGAAGGTGTAGGTCTGGTTGCTGAACGGCGGCTCGCGGTCCAGCAGGTTCTTCACCCCCAGGGTGACGGCCAGGGACTTGCGCCAGGTGTAGGTGCCCGCCAGGTCCCAGACGCTGTAGGCGCCAACGCTGTGGTGGGTGCTGGGGTCCGAGTCGTGATAGCCGCTGGTGTAGCGGTTGGTCAGGCTGGCGCCCAGCGGCCCCTGGTTCCAGGTCGCGGTCAGGCTGTGGCGCCAGCGCGCCACCGCACCGGCGGAGGAGAAATCACCGCCGCGAAAATCCCCCAGCTTGTCGATGAAGGCGCCCTTGAGCTCTTGCTGGTACTCGTAGCGGTTGACGTAGGTGCCTTGCAACGCCACGCCGAACTGGCCCCAGGCCAGGGCCGGCAGGCGGTAGTCGAAGTTGACGTCCACCCCTTCGGTCTTCAGCTTGCCCAGGTTGGACAGGCCGGTGACCACATGGTCGATGGAGCCATCGGCCTTGCGCACCAGGCGATCGGGATACAGGCCGGGGTTCTCGAACGGCGAGGACTCGGGGAACTCGGCGATCTGGTTGGCAATATCGATCCACCAGAAATCCAGCCCGGTGGTCAGGCGCTCGAACGGCTGGTAGACGAAACCCAGGGTCACGTTGCGCGCGGTCTCGGGCTTGAGGTTGCGGTTACCGCCAGAGCTGCGGTTGAACTGCTGGGCGCAGTCGCGGTTGGCGATCCCGCCATTGCTCGGATTGCCGCCGGCACACAGCACCGGATCGTTGTAGTTGGCGTTGGTGAAGGTGGTATAGCTCGGGTTGTACAACTCGTACAACGAAGGGGCGCGGAAACCTTCGCTATAGGCACCGCGAACCACCAGCTCGCGAAACGGCTGGAAGCGGAACGAATACTTGGGGTTGGTGGTGCTGCCGAAATCGCTGTACTTGTCATGGCGCACCGCCGCCGACAGCTCCAGGCTGTCGAGCACCGGTACGTTGAGCTCGGCGTACTGGGCCTGCACGCTGCGATCACCCGTCACGGCGCCATTGGGATCGACTCCCAGGTTCTGCAAGTCGCCGGCAAAGGCCGCGAAATCCTGATGGAAATCCTCCTTGCGGTACTCGCCCCCCAGGGCCAGGCCGGCCGGCCCCGCGCCGAACCAGTCGCCGATCTCGCGGCTGGCACGTCCGTCGATGGACTTGACCCGGCCCACAGCGGTGCCGTAGTCGCCGCTCACCCTGTTGGCCGCCAGCAAGGCCTCACCTGCGCTGGTCTGGGGCCCGAAGGGGTTGATCACTCCGTTGGCGATCCCCTGGCGCACCGCCTGATCGAGCACATAACCGCTGCGGATGGTGTTGGTCACCTTGTTCTGGTTGTAGGCCGCGCCCAGGTTGTAGTCCCAGCCGGCCACATTGCCGTCGAAGCTCAGCAGCAAGCGCTGGTTGCTGTTGTCGTCTTCATGCCGGCGGGCGCCGACCGGGGCTTCGCGCCAGTTCACCGATACCGGTTGCGAGGAGTCGAGGACAAAGTCGCTGGGCCCCGGGGTGATGCCATTGCCCGGGTAGAACGCGGTACCCGGGTTGACCTGGTTGCCCATCAGGGTGCCGGGGCCGATCTGGGTGCGGTTCTGGTTGCGCGCCCAGAAATACTCCAGGCTGACGTTATGTTCATCGCCAAGTTTGCCGGTGGCCTTGGCGAAGGCCGAGGTCTTCTCGGTTTCCGGCACCAGGTCCAGGTAACTCCACAGGCTCTGCCGGCAGATGCCATTGCGCGACAGCAACCCCGGGGCGTTGCAGCCGGAACCGGCCAGGGGGTTGGTGGCGTTGCTGCCCTGGCTCCAGTTGGCCGGGAAGGCCGTGCCCGAGGTGTAGTCCAGGCCGCGACCGGGCTGGTAGTTGTAGGTGTAGCCACGGTCCTTGGCCGCCAGGCGTTCCTGCTTGTCGTGGCTGACCACGCCAAAGACATTGAAGCGATCTTCCTCCAGGTCGCCGAACCCCCAGCTGCCGCTGAAGTTCTTGCTCTGGCCACCGCCCGAATGGGTCGGGGTGTCGTAGCTGGTGCTGACCTGGCCGGTGGTGAGGCTGGTCTTGGTGATGAAGTTGATCACTCCGCCGATGGCATCGGTGCCGTACAGCGCCGAGGCACCGTCACGCAGGACCTCGACCCGGTCGATGGCGGCGAAGGGAATGGTGTTCAGGTCCACCCCGGAACCGTTGCTGGAGCTGGTGGCGTTGTTGCTCAGGCGCCGGCCGTTGAGCAGCACCAGGGTCTTGTTCGGACCGATGCCACGCAGGTCGGCGAAGGCCGCTCCGCCGCTGCTGGAGCCCACCGAACGCCCGGAGCCCACCGAGGACTGGTTGGCGGAAATGCGGTTGATCAACTCCTCGGTGCTGGTCACGCCCTGCTCGCGCAGCTTCTCGACCCGCAGGATGGTGACCGGCACCGCGGTCTCGGCATCGACCCGGCGGATCGCCGAACCGGTGACTTCGACCCGCTGCAACTGGGTGGTGGGCTCGGCGAAGGTCGCCGGGGTCGGCGCCACGCTGGCGGCCGGGGTCGCTGCGGCGCTGATCACCACGCCCTGGGCGCCCTCCTCGTCCTTCAGGCCAGTGCCTTGCAACGCCAGGGCCAGGGCCTGGTTGTGGCTCAGCTGGCCCTTGATCGCCGGGGCCGAATGCCCGGCCACCAGCGCCTGGGAAAAAGAGATCGGCAGGCCGCTCTGGCGCGAGATGCTCAGCAGCGTCTGGTCCAGCGGACCAGCGGGCAGGTCGAACGACTCGCTGGCGGCCCAGGCCGGCACGACCTGCAGAGACAGCAGCAAGGCCAGGCTCAAGGGGGATTTACGGGGTACAGACAGACTCATGGATAACCATCCCTGCGTTAGGTTTATGCAGGGATGTGCAATGGCCAGCGGTTTTTTATAGGCCCGGTTTAGACCGTTGGGAGCTGACCTTATACCCGCCGGGATGTACCGCTCTTCCTATCGCTGAAGGTCCTGCGGACCTTGGCGCAGCCTCGCCAGCTCGGCAGCGACCGCCACTTGTGTAGTCGCCGCAGGCTGCGCAGGCCCACGGGATTCAACTGCCGAAGTGGTAGCTCAGGTCCAGCCACCATTGGCGCCCGTAGGCGTCGTAGTTGCCGGTGGGGTAATAGGGCCAGCCAGCGGAATCATCGTGCTTGTACTGGTTGAGCAGGTTATTGACGGTCAGGCCGAGGCTGGCGCGGTCGTTGATCTTGTAGCGGGCGCTGGCGTTGAACACCGTCCAGGGCGACAGCCGGCCATCGCCGTTGCCATTGGTGACGCTGCCGTAGCGGATCCCCATGAGGGTCGCGCTGTAGTGCGCATAGTCCCAGGTCAGGCTGGCGTTGGCCTTGCTGCGCCAGTCATGGTTGCTGCGGTCGGAGCGCAAATCCAGGCTCGCGGCCTGGTCGGACTCCTTGTAGTAATGCGAAAGCACCAGGGTGTAGCCCAGGGTCGAGCTGAATGCCCCGTAGTCGCCAGCGCCCCAGCGAATGTTGCTCTTGAGATCCAGGCCGCTGACCCGCTCGCTGGCGGCGTTGATGGCATTGACCCGCACCTGCTGCAGCTTGTTGGGGTCCACCGCGGCATTGCCGGGATTGCGCTGGACCCGCGCCAGCACCGCCTGGCAACTGGCCGAGTTGATGTCCTGGGCACCGCTGCGGCAGGCGTTCTCTTCCTGCAACAGGCGGTTCTGATCCACGCTCGTCAGCAAGTCGTCGATCTGCACCCGCCAGTAGTCGGCGGAAATATCGAAGTTGCGCGACGGCGACCAGACCAGGCCATAGGTCCAGGACTTGCCGCGCTCGGACTTGAGGTCGCTGGTGCCACTCTGCACGTAGTCCACCCGCCCGCGATCGCAGGCGCCCTCCACGCCCTTGCTGCAGCCGTAGTAGTCGATCTGGTCGGGGTAGTAGCCGTTGTTGTCGGCCTGGTAGATGTAGTTCAGGTCCGGCGCACGAAAGCTGGTGCCATAGCTGCCGCGTACCAGCAGGCTGGTCAGCGGGCGCCATTCCAGGCCCAGGTTGTAGGTCTTCTGCTGCTCGCTGCGATCGGCGAACTTGTACTGGTCCCAGCGTCCGGCCAGGGACGCCAGCACGCTATCGGTGACCGGCACGCTGAACTCGCCGCCCAAGGCGTAGCGCTTGCGCGAGCCACCGGACTCCTGCGCCGGTGCAGCACCGTAGAACAACCCCTCGTTGAGCCCCGAGTCGGGCTCGATGCGATACGACTGCTTGCCCATTTCCAACACCCCGGCGAAGCCCACCGGCCCGGCCGGCAAGTCGAACAGATCACCGTTGATCGAGGCGTTGTAGGTCTGCGAAACCGAGCGGCTGGTCTCGGTCTGGTTGCGACGGAACTGGCGCCACTCGTCGGGAGTCAGCGGCCGGTCCAGGCGCGCCGGGTCCGGAGCGAACACCGGGTGGCCATCCTGGGTACCCAACTGCGGCCCCAGGTAGAAATCGCGGATGGTCGACAACGGCCGGTAGCGGGTGCTGCGCACGCTGCGATATTCCGAGCGGTTGGCCGCCAGCTCATAGCTCCAGCCACTGTCGCCGAGTTGGTCGGACAGCCCCAGGGTGCCGGTCCAGGAGGTCTCGCGCCATTTGCTGTTGTTGCTGGTGCGCCCGCCGATCTCCTCTTCGGAGAAGCGCCGGAACCAGCGCTCCAGGTTGCCGGTGTTGGCGTTGATGAAATCCGGCGAGGTGAAGGTCGGGCCGCGGGTGTTGTTCTGGATATGGTCCAGGCCGTACATCAGGTCGGCGTACAACTGGCCGCTGTCGCTGAAGTGCCAGGTACCGCGGGTGTAGCCGTCGTAGTTTTCCTTCTGGGTCTGCAAGGTCCAGTAGTCGTTGTACATCTGGTCAGTGGTACAGCGCCCGCCGCTACCGCCCAGGTGATTGCCGAAGGTGCCCTGGTAGGCGCCACACCCGGGGCCCAGGTAGCGGCCGGTATCGAGATTGCGCCGGTAGCCGACGTCCACCGCCGGGCTGCTGTCCATGAACCCGCGATCGTCGGCCCAGATTGGTTCGCGCCGGGTCAGCTCCAGGCCGAACAGGCCATCGAAGTCGCCCCAGCTGCCGCCACCGCTCAATTGCAAGCGCTGGTTGTCGCCACCGCCACGCTCGCTGGTGCCACCGCGCAGGTTGAGGTCGATGCCGTCGATCTTCTTCTTGAGGATGATGTTGACCACCCCGGCGATGGCATCCGAGCCGTAGACCGCCGAGGCCCCGCTGCTGAGGATCTCGATGCGCTCGATGACCGCCGAAGGAATGTTGGCCAGGTTGGTGAAGTTGACCTGGCCGCCATAGGCGGTCGGATAGTCCGCCACTCGCCGGCCGTTGATCAGCACCAGCGTATGGTTGGGACCCAGGCCGCGCAGGTTGAGGGCACTGGCGGCTGGCTGCCAGGTGTTGCCGTAGTCCTCGCCCTGGGTCATGCCAGTGTTCTGGGTCTGGGTCGCCAGGGCGTCGTAGACATTGCGATAACCCCGGGCCTCCATCTCCTGCTGGGTGATCACGGTGACCGGAGTCGCACCGTCGGTCTGCGCCCGGGCGATGCGCGAGCCGGTGACCGTGACCTTCGATAGCCGTGGCTCGCTGGCACTGGCGGAGCTATCGGCGCGGACCGCGACCGGGGCAGGCTTGGCCGCTGCCGGGCGCAAGACCAGGCCCTGGTCGCTGGCCTCCACTTCCAGGCCGCTGCCTTGCAACGCCCGCTCCAGCGCCTGGCGAGTTTCCAGCGCGCCACGAATGGCCGGCCCCTGCTTGCCTTGCACCAGGTCCTGGCGAAAGGAGATCGGTACCCCGCTCTGGCGCGAGATATCCAGCAGCACCTGGTCCAGCGGCCCCTTGGTGATATCGAAGGAGAAGACTGCGGCCGCCGGTTCCTGGGCCAGAAGCGGTGCCGGGCAGCTGGCGATGCCCAGGACTACGGCCAACGACAATCGGCATAGATGCCGGAGCGGACGGTTGAAACAGTTCTGTGAAGACATCCCGAAGCCCTTCCCTGTTGAATGCAGTTGCAGGGAATGAGCAGCGGCAGGCGGTTTTTTATAGGCCGTGGGTTAGGCCAAGGGGCTATGAGCTTATAACCCGCCTTGGCGCGGCTCGATGCTGACCCAGTAGGGGCTGTGGTAACGCACCCGGATCGGCAGCGAGCGCTCCAGCAGTTGCAGGGTGCGATCACTTTCGTCCAGCGGATAGAGGCCGCTCAAGCGCAAGCCTGCGACCTCGGGATCGACCCGCAGGATGCCGCGTCGGTAACGGCGCAATTGCTCGACGATTTCCCCCAGCGGCCGATCGCGCGCCTCCAGCAAGCCCCGGGTCCAGGCGCTTTCATAGCCCTTGGCCGCCTCCAGGACCAACAAGCCCTGGCCGTCGAAACGCAGGCTCTGCCCCGCCGTCGCCACTTGCCGGGTGCCATTGGCCGTCAGCACCTCCACCTGGGAATGCAGCATTACCAATTGGGTCGAGGCTTCATCGCGACGCACCAGGAAACGGGTGCCCAGGGCACGCATGCGGCCATGCTCGGTCTGCACCACGAACGGTCGCGACGGATCCCTGGCCACGTCCACCTGCAATTCCCCACTGCACAGCTCCAGGTGGCGCTGGACCTGGTCGAAATGCGCCAGCACCCGGGTCTGGGCATCGAGCAGCAGCGCACTGCCGTCGTCGAGGGTCAGGATGCGACGCTCGCCCACGCCGGTGTACAGCGCGCCGGCGGGCGGCCACCAATCCAGCTGGCGCCCCAGCAGCCCCGTTGCCAACGCCGCGCCCAGCAGCCCCAGGCTGCTGCCGATGAAGCGCCGCCGACTCGAGGGGGCATTGAGGCTGTGCAGCAGGCTGTCGCGGCTCAGCTGGCGCAGGGCATTGTGTTGCAGGGCCGCGAACCCGCCGCCCATCAGGCCGATGACCTGCTCATGCTCAGGGTCGGCGCTGCGCCAGGCGGCGAACGCCTCGGCTTGCACCGCGCTCATCTGGCCCGACTGCAACAGGGCCATCCACTGGGCGGCCTCGTCCACCACCGCCGGGTCGATCCGCGAGCGGCTCATGTTTCCACCAATGCCAGGTAGCAACGCTTGAACGCCTCGGCCATGTACTGCTGCACCCGGCTGGTGGACACCTCCAGCAAGGCGCCGATCTGGGCATAGGTCAGGCCGTCCAGTTGGTGATAGAGGAAGGCCGCCTTGGCCTTGGCCGACAGGCCATCGAGCAGACGGTCAACCGCCAGCAGCGCCTCGATCAGCAAAGCCCGTTCTTCGGGCGACGGGTGCACCGGCGCAGGCGCCAGCGCCAGGCTTTCCAGGTAGGCACGCTCCAGGTCCTGACGGCGCCAGCCTTCGTAGACCAGGCGCCGGGCGATGGTGGTCAACAACGCCCGTGGTTCACGAATGGCGCTCGGATCGGGCAACGCCAGGACCCGCACGAAGGTTTCCGAGGCGATGTCCTGGGCGCTGTGGTGACAGCCCAGGGCCCGGGCGACGGAAGCGCACAACCATTGGTAGTCCTTTTTGAACATCTGCCCGATCAGCGGGTAATGAGGGTTCGGATTCGTACCCATGCCTTGCTCCCTCGGCAGGCGCTCGAGCGCCTGGCACACCGATGATTGCGCCGGGCCAGTCCCGGTCCCGGATTGAGGCAGCGACTGTGCAACAGCGTCGATCCTGTTTTGAAGTAATTAAAAATTCTCTTTCACTAACTAAAAAACATAAGCCATCCAGCGGCCTCTGCACCCTGGGTGCCGCTTGATTGATCTCGGTCAGCAGGTGATTGCCTGTGCCCCCCTACTCTTGCGCCTCCATCACGGCCACGGACGGCTCATCGGGAGCCGCCAGCCCCATCACTCAAGGAAGAGTCTTGTCATGCGATCACTGAAGATCATCCTGCTGTCCACCGCTTTCAATGGCCTCACTCAACGCGCCTGGCTCGACTTGCGCCAGGCCGGGCATCGTCCCAGCGTCGTGTTGTTCACCAGCGAAGAGGAAGTCTGCCGGCAGGTCGAGGACGCCGGCGCCGACCTGGTGATCTGCCCCTTCCTCAAGGACCGGGTGCCACAACAGCTGTGGAGCAACCCCAAGCGGCCGGTGGTGATCATCCACCCGGGCATCGTCGGCGATCGGGGTGCCAGCGCCCTGGACTGGGCCATCAGCAAGGAACTCAAGCGCTGGGGCGTCACTGCCCTGCAGGCGGTGGAAGAAATGGACGCCGGGCCGATCTGGGCCACCCACGAATTCAACCTGCCGGCCGGGATGCGCAAGTCCGAGCTGTACAACGGTCCGGTCAGCGATGCGGCGATCCACTGCATCCGCGATGTGGTGGAAAAGTTCCGCAACGGCTACACCCCCGAACCACTGGACTACGACAAGCCCTCGGTGCTCGGCCGCCTGCAACCGAACATGAAGCAGGCGGACCGCACCTTCAGCTGGCATGACTGCGCCCGGTTCATCAAGCGCAGCATCGATGCCGCCGATGGCCAGCCCGGAGTCCTGGCCAGCCTCGCCGGCGGCCAGTACTACGTGTACGACGCGCACCTGGACCCGCGCACCGGTACCCCGGGAGAACTGCTGGCGGTACACGACGACGCGATACTGGTGGCCTGCGGCGACAGCAGCCTGTGGATCGGCTCCCTGCGGCTCAAGCCCCAGCCCGGCGAAGAGACCTTCAAGCGTCCGGCGCGCCATGTGCTCGGCGAACGCCTGGCCGCAGTGCCGGTACTGGACTGGTCGGTGGCCAGCACGCCGTTCAGCGCCGAGGCCTACCAGCCGATCCGTTATCGCGAATCCGGCAAGGTCGGCGAGCTGACCTTCGAGTTCTACAACGGCGCCATGAGCACCGAGCAATGCCAGCGCCTGGTCAGCGCCCTGCAATGGGCCAAGGCCCGCGACACCCAGGTGTTGCTGGTGCGCGGCGGCCGTGGCGCATTCTGCAATGGCGTGCACCTGAACGTGATCCAGGCGGCAGATGAACCGGGCCTGGAGGCCTGGGCCAATATCCAGGCCATCGACGATGTCTGCCGCGAGCTGCTCACCGCCCGCCAGCTGGTGGTCAGCGGCCTGACCGGCAATGCCGGCGCCGGCGGGCTGATGCTGGCCCTGGCCGCCGATGTGGTCCTGGCCCGGGCCGATACCGTGTACAACCCGCATTACAAGAGCATGGGCCTGTTCGGTTCCGAATACTGGACCTACAGCCTGCCCCGCGCCGTGGGCCAGCCCCTGGCCCGCCAGTTGACCGAGGCCTGCCTGCCCATCAGCGCCCTCCAGGCCCTGCAGATGGGCATGGTCCAGGAAGTGGGTCCACGGGATCCCGAAGAGTTCGGCCTGTGGCTGCTGCAACGGGCCAACGCCGTGCCCAGCGACCCGCGCTACCAGCACCTGCGCCAGCGCAAGCTCGACGCCGACCCGCAGTTGATGCAGCACTGCCGCAATGCCGAGCTGGAAGAAATGCACATGGACATGGTGCTGAACCGCAAGGGCTTCGCCGAGAAATGCCGCAACTTCGTGTACAAGCGCAAGACCTGCTGCACCCCCGAGCGCCTGATCGAAAGCTGGGCCAAGCCCCAGGACATCGCCCTGGTGGGTTGAACCGCGTTCCCCTCCTGAACCGTCGCCCGGCTTGCCGGGCGGCGACTTCAGGCCCCCGGCTGCAACAGCAGCGCCACCAATGCGGTCCAGCCGGTCTGGTGGCTGGCCCCCAGCCCGCGTCCGTTGTCGCCATGAAAGTACTCATGGAACAGCACCAGGTCACGATCCCGGGCATCGGCCTGCAACTGCGGGTAGCCGCTCATGGACGGCCGCCGCCCGTCTTCATCCAGGAGAAACAACCGGGTCAGGCGCTGGCCCAGGCTGTCGGCCACCTCTTGCAGTGACGCCAGGTAACCCGAGCCCCGGGGATATTCCACCGAGAAGTTGACGTCGTAGTAGCGATGGAATTCGCGCAGGGATTCGATCAGCAAGTAATTGATCGGCATCCACAGCGGCCCGCGCCAATTGGAGTTGCCGCCATACAGGCGCGAACCGGACTCGGCCGGCTCGTAACGGGCGCACAGCTGCTTGCCGTCGACCTGCAGGGCGAATGGCTGCTCGAAGACCCTGGACAGCGAACGAATCCCGAACTCCGAGAGGAACTCGTTCTCGTCGAGCATGCGCTTGAGCAAATCCTTGGTTCGTTCCCCACGCAGCAAGGCCAGCAGCAGGCGGTTGCCCTTGCCCGGCTCGTACCAGCGCGACACCAGGTTGGCCAGGTCCGGCCGATGGTGCAAAAAGCCCAGCAGGCGCTGGGCCAGCCCCGGCAGGCATTCATGTTCGTGCTGTTCCAGCACCTGCACCGCGAACAACGGCAGCAGGCCGACGATGGAGCGCAGGCGCAGCGGCTCGCTGCGGCCGTCGGGACGTTGCAGCACGTCGTAGAAGAACTGGTCCTGTTCGTCCCACAGGCCCTCGGCGCTGTCGTCCACCCGGTTGATGGCCCCGGCGATGTACAGGAAATGCTCGAAGAACTTCACCGCGATATCCACGTATACCGGGTTGCGCCGGGCCAGTTCCAGGGCGATGCGCATCAGGTCCAGGGCATAGGCCGCGACCCAGGCGGTGCCGTCGGCCTGGTCCAGGCTGTACCCCGGCGGCAAGGGCGCGGAACGATCGAACAGGGCGATGTTGTCCAGGCCGAGAAAACCACCCTGGAACAGATTGCGGCCCTCCGAATCCTTGCGATTGACCCACCAGGAGAAGTTCAGCAGCAGCTTGTGCAGGACCCGTTCGAGAAAGTCCATGTCGCCCTCGCCCGTGAGGGCCTTCTCCTGCTGGTAGACCCGCCAGCAGGCCCAGGCATGCACCGGCGGGTTGGCGTCGTCGAAACGCCATTCGTAAGCCGGCAACTGCCCATTGGGGTGCATGAAGCGGTCCTTGACCAGCAACAGCAGTTGCTGCTTGGCGAACCCCGGGTCGATCAGGGCGAACGCCACCGCCTGCAAGCCCAGGTCCCAGGACGCGTACCAGGGGTATTCCCAGGTGTCGGGCATGCTGACGATGTCGCAGTTGGACAGGTGTCGCCAATGGCTATTGCGCAAGTGCTGGCGCGATTCGGGCGGCGCCGGTTGCCCGGGGTCGCCGTCGAGCCACTGGTTGACGTCGAAGTAGTACAGCTGCTTGGACCACAGCAGCCCGGCCAGGGCCTGGCGCTGCACATTGCGCGCATCGGCGTCGGTGATGCGCTGCTGCAAGGCCCCGTAGAACTGGTCGGCCTCGGCGCGGCGCTGCTCGAACAGGCGACGGGCATTGACCGGCCCGCTGCCCGCCGGGGCGAAGCGCAGGTACAGGCTACGGCTCTGGCCGCCGGCCAGTTCCAGGGCGAAATGCGCGGCGGCCTTGGAGCCGGAGTCGAAGGTCACCGCCGTGGCCTGGCCGTGCACCAGGTAATCGTTGATCCCATCCTTGAACGGCCCCGGGCAGGCCAGGCCCTCGAGCCGCTGGAAATTGCTCTGGTTGTGGCAGAACAACCACTGGCAGGGCTCGGCTCCCCAGGCGCTGACCTCACGCTCGGGCAGCTTGGGATGCCGGGCCAGCAGTCGCTCACCCTCCAGGCGCAGGCTCGGCCGGGGCTGGCCACCACCCCAGCTCCAGGTGTTGCGCGCCCAGACCTGGGGCAAGACCCGCAGGCGCGCCGGCTGGTGGTAGCGGTTAAGCACCGTGACCCGCATCAACAGGTCGTCGGCACTGTGCTTGGCGTACTCCACCGTCACGTCGAAGTAGCGGTCGTCCTCGAAGATCCCGGTGTCGAGGATTTCGTACTCGGCATCCTCCAGGCCACGGCGGGCGTTCTCCGCCACCAGGTCGGCATAGGGAAAGGCTCCCTGGGGATACTTGTAGAGCATGCGCATGTAGGCGTGGCTAGGCACGCCGTCGAGGTAGAAGTACAGCTCCTTGACGTCCTCGCCATGGTTGCCCTCGGCATTGTCCAGGCCGAACAGGCGTTCCTTGAGAATCGCATCGTGCTCGTTCCACAACGCCAGCCCCAGGCACCAATACTGGTCCTTGTCGGAGAACCCGGCCAGGCCATCCTCGCCCCAGCGATAGGCGCGGCTGCGGGCGTGGTCATGGGGGAAATACCTCCAGGCTTCGCCGTCGGCGCTGTAGTCCTCGCGGACCGTGCCCCATTGCCGCTCGCTCAGGTAGGGCCCCCACTGGCGCCAGTGTTCGGCGTCCGGTCCGTGCAGGCGCTGGCCTTCGGGGGTGTCGAGGATGCTGCTCGGGGATCTTGCCGGCATGGGGAATGTCCTTGGCCACGGGAACCCATGGCAGTGTAGAAGCAGACGCGCCCAGGGCCGGTGACAAAGCCTTCATGTTCGAATCCGGAGCGAAGCGGTTAATTGCCCGGCGTCTGCTTCGTTATAATCGGCAACCCCTTTTATGGCAGTGCGAAATCGATGATGTTCAGTCGCAAAGCGTTTTTCCCGGGACTGTTGTTGGCGGCGCTGGCTGTCCCGGCCCAGTCCCAAGGGCTCGACCTCAAGTATCCCGAACCGCCACTGGCGGCTCCCAACGCCCGGCCCCAGGCACCGGAACCGACCGTTCCAGGCCTCAAGCTGTCGGTCAAACCTTCGGTGAGCTACGAATACAAGTGCAGCGGGCAATGCACCTACGAAACCGATATCGACCAGTTGCACGACCGCGAGACCCGCCACAGCACCAGCATCGGCTTCGACTGAGCACCAGTGACGGGCCCGATGCACTGCGCCACGCAACCTTGCGGCCGCAACGCGCCCCGGCGCAGGCTCGACAGCGGCTACGGGCAGGAAGTTCGGCATTGATCTGTGGGGCTCGCATGCCTACGCTGCTACACAAACCCGCTTGCCCGCCCAAGGATCACCCATGCTCCCCCTACCCCGCACCGCCCTGTTCATCACGCTCGCCGCCAGCCTGCTCGGCGCTTGTACCAGCGTGACCCGCGAAATCGAAAGCGAACCCACGGTCACCTCCGCCGGGATCCTGGCCTTTCGCGATATCTGCCTGAAATCCGCACCGTCCTTCAACGGCGCCGCCACTGCAGCTCGCGAGCATGGTATCGGGGAGTTGAACGACGCGGGGTTCGCCAGGATGGGCATGAACCAGGATCAGAGCCTTGGGGTCCAGGTGCGGGCCAACCAGGAATGCGCCGTCACCACCCCGAGCCAGAACGACAGCTCCCTGACCCGGCAATTCCTCAGCGTTGCCGGCAAGTTCTCCAGCACGCCGGTGGCACAGACCCTGCCCGCCAAGCTCACCATCGACGGCAAGGTATTCCTGTTGATGCACGATCGGCGTGGCGGCGAAGCCTATGTGATGCTCAAGGCGCCTTGAGCAAGCCGCCTGGCCCTGGCGGCTCCTGGTGCAATGCCCGAGGGGCCGTATCCTCCATGGCCAGCAAGCGCAGCAGGCTGGCGCCATCCATGGGTTTGTGGAACAGGTAGCCCTGGGCCGCACCAACCCCCAGACGCCGCAAGTGTGTCCGCTGCTGTGGAGTCTCGACACCTTCGGCCACCAGTTCCAGCTCGAGGGACCGGGCCAGCCTGACCACGGCCTCGATGATCAGGCTTTGCTTGGGCTCCAGGGCATTGCCGATGAGCCCTGCATCAAGCTTGACCTGGCTGAAGGGAATGTCCGCCAGGCGGGTCAGCGAGGAATACCCGCAGCCAAAGTCATCGAGGGACAGGCGTACCCCGTTTCTCACCAGGAGGCTGATGTTCTCGATGCTCGGCATATCCAGGACCAGGGCCTCGCGCTCGGTAATCTCCAGGGTCACCTGGCTGGCCGGCACCGCGGTGGCCTCGATCCGCTGCAGAATCTGCGGGGCAAGTCCTGGCTCGCGTAACTGGCTGGCCTCCAGGTTGTAGGAAAACACCAGCCCAGCCCCATGGCCAGCCGGCAACCGGCGTTGCAAGTCCAGGCCCTGTTGCAACAGGCCATGGAACAGCCGGCGCTGTTGCTCAGGTCGCTCGAACAGAGCGAGAAAAGCACCAGGCCCCAACACGCCCCGGCTCGGATGCAGCCAGCGCACCAGGGTCTCGGCCCCGATGATGCGTTGGGTCTTGAGGCACACCTGGGGCTGGAAAAAAGCCACGATCTGTCGTTGTTCCAGGGCCAGCAGCGCCTGCTCTTGCGTGAGCGGCTCGCCCGGCGCCAACTGCCAGTGGTCCTGGCCGGTCCTCCTGGACTTGAGAGCCAGGGCCTTGAGCAACAACTCGCCAAGCTGGGAGGCCTCCGGCTCATCGAAACTGCCCAGGTCGTGCTTGCCCGAATACTCAAGCAAATTCGCCAGGCCCCAGCGGATCGAGGTCTCCAGGTTAGTGCTCGCGACCATCAAGAAGAATGGGTAGTACTCGCAGAGCCGACGTAGGTAATGGATAGCGCTAGTGGCTGGCAGGGAGTCGCAGATCACCAGGTCCGGGGCCTGCGTACAAGGGGGAAAGCAGGTCCAATCGTCGTCGCTACAGACCACCTGGATCTGCACGAAGGCGGGGCTGTCGAGTATCCGGGCAAAGCGCCGGGCCCTGAAGGTGTTCGAACACAACAGCAATACGTTCAGGGTCTTCATGGACTGCGGCTCCGGGTAAAAACCCATGCTAGCCAAAGCGCCCTCGAGCTGAATTCAAGATACATCCTGAATAGAAGTAGGAAAAATCTCTGGCCTGGACTACACAGACAAGCCCCGTAGAGGGCGACGCTAGCTGCCAGGCCCCTGGCTCGCCAGAGCCCCGATCTCGCCACGCAACCATTGCAGCCCCGGCGCATGTTGCTGCTGGCGGTGCCAGATCAGGCTGACCTGCACCGGTGCTGCCAGCAACGGCAAGCTGGCGATGCGGATCGGCAGCAACGCGGCGAAATGTTCCGCCAGGTGCCGTGGCACCGTGCCCAGAAGATCGGATTGCGCCACGATCAGCGGGATGCTCAGGTAGTTGGGTACGAACAGCTGCACCTGGCGCCTGACCCGCGCCGAGCCCAGCACGATCTCCAGCGGCGAACCACGCCCGCCACGATCGGGAATCGCCACATGCTGGCCACCCTGGTAGGCCGCCAGGTCCAGCTCGGGAACGAAGGCCGGATGGCCGACGCGACCGATCACCACCAACTGCTCCTCCAGCAATGGCTGGTAGCACAGGTCCGGGTTGTCGAAATACAGGTAGTCCACCGCCAGGTCGAGCATGCCCGCACTGAGCCAGGCCGCCAGCGAGTCGGCGCTGTCGCTGCGCACCGCCAGCCGTACCCGCGGCGCCATCTCCTGCAAGTGCCGCGATAGCGCCGGCAACAAGCGAGCCTGGGCGTAGTCGTTCATCGACAGGGTGAACAACTGGTCGGCCGCCGCAGGATCGAACTCGGCAGCCGGGTCCAGGCCCTGTTGCAGCAGATGCAGGGCCTGGCGCACCAGCACATGCAGGCCCTGGGCCCGAGAAGTCGGTTGCATGCCCCGGGCCGTGCGGACGAACAACGGCTCGTCCAGGTGCCGGCGCAGGCGCGCCAGGGCATTGCTCACCGCCGGCTGGCTGAGATTGAGCCGCAAGGCGGCCCGGGACAGGTTCTGCTCCTGCATCAAGGCATCGAACACCCGCAGCAGATTGAGGTCCAGGCGCTGGATATTCAGTTTCATGAATAATGCTCATTCCTACTATCCATTGGCTGGATAATTCTCCCGGAGCTAGGCTGCAGTCAATAAAAACAACAACGGGAGCAGCGCCATGCGCGACACCACCCAGCACTTTCGCCAGCAATACCGGGCCGCGGTCAGCCCGCGCTACAACCCATGGCTGCACGGCGGCTTCGTCCTGGCCTACGGCCTGCTGTGCATCGGCCTGCTGTGGAGCACCCTTAACCGGGTACAGCCGCTGGAATGGCTGGCGATACCGCTGGCGCTGCTGTTCTTCAACCTGTGCATCTATGTGGTGCACCGTTGGCTGGGGCACCACAAGCGGCGCCTGGGACGCCTGTTCTACGCCCGGCATACCGGCGATCACCACAGTTTCTTCACCCCGGGGCTGATGGCCTACGAAGGCTTGCGGGATTGGCGGGTAATCCTGTTCCCGGCCTGGCTGATCGTGCTCCACAGCCTGCTGTTCGCCCTGCCCCTGTGGGGGCTGCTGCGCCTGTGGAACGCCAATGTCGCGGCCTTGTTCGCCAGCTGCACGCTGATCGGCTACCTGGCCTACGAGATCTTCCATGCCTGCGAACACTTGCCGGCCGGCCATCCCCTGGCGCGCCTGCCCTGGATCCGCCAGATGCGGCGCCTGCACGAACTGCATCACCGCCGCGAGCTGATGCAGGAACGCAACTTCAATATCGTCCTGCCCTTGATGGACTGGCTGTTCGGCACCCTGTACTGGCAGCCGGAGCAAACCCCGGCACAGTCCCACTGCGTGACCAGGTCCACGCCCCTGACCCGCATGCAGCATCAGGTCGACATCCCCCGCAGCAGCGCCAGCACCCTGGCCTATGCCGCCAGCCCAAGGTGCTGGCCGCAATGGCATCCCTCCTCGCTGCGGGTCGAGGGCGACGCCGGCCCCCTGGCCGGCGGCCAGGGCTTCGAGGAAGACATCCACGCCGGCGGGCGCAGCGGCCACCTGAGCTGGCGGGTCGAGGAGTACCTGCCGGGGCAGCGCTGGCGCGCCACGGCCCGGGGCGATCATGGTCTATGGTTGCAGGTCACCTACCAATGCCAGCCCCTGGCAGGCGGACACACCCGTTTCGTGCGCACCCTGGAATATGGTTTCGACAACCTGCTGATGCGCCTGGGTAATCGCTTGCTATTCAAACGACGGATAGAACGGGAGTCCGCGGCCTCGATGCAGGCATTGTGCAAGATGGCCCAGCAAACCATCGCAGCGCAGCCCGCCGCGCCGGCTGCCAGCCCGTCCTGAACCGCACACCGACAGGAGTCACTGCATGAACCAGATCGCCCCTCGCCGCTTCGGCCTCGGCCGGATCATCCTGCTGCTGGTAATCGCCATCCTGGCCTTCCTGCTGCTGGCGCCGACCAAGGTCCAGCCAGTGGCCTGGCAGCCCTCGCCTGCGCCATCGATGAGCCAGGGCCCTTACGCCGAGAACCAGAAGCTCAAGGCCGTGCAGGCGGTCGGTGCCCGGGATATTGCCGGTCCCGAGGCGCTACTGCTGGAAAACGACCATTTGCTCACCGGCCTGCATGATGGCCGGGTGATCCAGACCAGCCTCGACGGCACGGCCCTCAAGGTACTGGCCAATACCGGTGGCCGGCCCCTGGGCCTGGCCCGGCATCCGGACGGCCGCCTGATCATCGCTGACGCCATCAAGGGCCTGCTGGCCCTGGACGGACAGGGCCAGATCCAGGTCTTGAGCGACACGGCCAATGGCCTGAAATTCGGCTTCACCGACGATGTCGCGGTGGATGCCGCCGGTCGCTACGCCTATTTCAGCGACGCCAGCAGCCGTTGGGGTTATGGCCACGACGGCGAGGCGGTGATCGAACACGGTGGCGATGGCCGCCTGTTGCGCTACGACTTCCAGAGTGGCCGGACCGAGGTCCTGCTCGACGGCCTGGAGTTCGCCAATGGCATCGCCCTGGGCCCGGACGAGGCCTTCGTCCTGGTCAACGAGACCGGCGCCTACCGCATCAGCCGCTACTGGCTCAAGGGCGACAAGACCGGCCAGCACGACCTGTTCATCGATAACCTGCCGGGGCTGCCGGACAACCTCAGTTTCAATGGCCGTGATCGTTTCTGGGTGGCCCTGTATGCGCCGCGCAATGCCCTGCTGGACGGCACCGCCGCCTACCCTTTCGTGCGCAAGATGCTGGTGCGGGCCATGCAGGTATTGCCCAAGCCGGTGGAAAAGCGCGGCTTCGTGCTGGGCCTGGACACCCAGGGCCGGGTGATCGCCAACCTGCAGGATGGCAGCAGCGGCAACTATTCGCCGATTACCACGGTGCGCGAGTACGGCGATGCGTTGTACCTGGGCTCCTTGAGTGCCCGGCACATGGCGCGCTTGCCATTGCAGCAAGCGTTGGAGTACTGAGGCCTGGGGCCGCCACTTGGGGTCGCTGCCGCAGGTTGTGCACGGCCAGCCGGACGCGCTGAACTGCGGGTCGCTGAAGGTCCTGCAGGCCTTGGCCCGGCCCCGCAGGCTCGGCGGCTGCAGGCAGGGGCCCTCTCGCCGTTGCCGCAGGGATACAAGGAAATGCAGGTCGGTTATCGGCGGCCTGTGGTCGAACCACAGGCGCCAGGGGCGGGAGGTCAGGAACGGGCGGTGAGTTTCTGGGAGATCTCATCCTTGATCAGCAGGCGTTTTTCCTTGAGCTTCCTTACTTCATCGTCTGCGGCGGCCGCTGCTTCGGCCTTGAGCACCTGGTCGTCGATACTGTTGTACTTGTCGAACAGTGCATTGAGGTGGGGATCCTTGGCCCGACGCTGTTGAATGTCTTCTTTGCTGCAGCTCAGGTCCTGGTAAAGATCGTGGGTCACCGGCATGGAACACCTCCGTGGTTGATCGGCAGCAGGGGCGTCCTCACGCCCCTGCCAGCCATCAGCATGGCCTTGGCTCCCCGGGTCTGTCGACCGCCAATCAGACCAGCGGTAACCGTTCGTCGCCGTCGGCTGCCCTGGATCAATTCCCGCCCAGGGCCGCCGCCAGGAACGGCGCGGTACGGCTTTCACCCTGCCTGGCCACCTGCTGCGCAGTGCCGCAGGCTACCAGGCGACCACCCTGGTCGCCCGCGCCCGGGCCGATATCGATGACCCAGTCGGCCCTCGCCACCACGCGCATTTCATGCTCGACCACCACCACGCTGTGTCCTGCGGCCACCAGCTTGTCCAACTGCTCCAGCAGCCGGTCCACGTCCCTGGGATGCAGGCCCGTGGTGGGCTCGTCCAGCACATAGAGGGTGGCGCCACGGGCATTGCGTTGCAGTTCGGTGGCCAGCTTGATGCGCTGCGCCTCGCCACCGGATAGCTCGGTGGCCGGCTGGCCCAGGCGCAAGTAGTCCAGGCCGATGTCGCTCAGCACCTGCAGGGCCCGCAGGATCGCCGGCTGCTCGGCGAAGACCGGCAAGGCCTGCTCGACGTTCAATTGCAGGACCTGCGCGATGTTCAGGCCCTGCCAGGTCACTTCCAGGGTCTGCGGGTGATAACGCGCGCCATGGCAGGTCGGGCATGGCGCGAAGACGCTGGGCATGAACAGCAGCTCGACGCTGACGAAACCCTCGCCCTCGCAGGCCGGGCAACGGCCCTTGGCGACGTTGAAGGAAAACTGCCCGGCGTCATAACCCCGGGCCCGGGCCTCGGGGGTAGCGGCGAACAGCTTGCGCACCTGGTCGAACAAGCCGGTGTAGGTCGCCAGGTTGGAACGCGGAGTACGCCCGATGGGCTTCTGGTCCACCTGCACCAGGCGCTTGACCCGCTCCATGCCCGCCACCACCCGCCCGCCGCTGGCAACGGGAACCTCGTCCTCCAGGTCCAGCTGCGCGGCCTCCTCAGCGGCAGGCATCTTGCCCAGGTGGGCGCCGACCAGTTCCAGCAGCGCCTGGCTGACCAGGCTCGACTTGCCGGAACCGGAAACCCCGGTCACGGCGGTGAAGCAGCCCAGGGGAAACTCGACGTCCAGGTCCCTGAGGTTATTGCGGGTGATGCCGGCCAGGCGCAACCAGTCCCGGGGCTGGCGCGGGGTATGCGCCACCGGGGCCTGCCCGGCGAACAGGTAGGGCCGGGTTTGCGAAGCCTCGATGGTCGCCAGCCCCGCCGGTGGCCCGCTGTACAGCACCTGGCCACCGCGCTCGCCGGCCGCCGGCCCGACATCCACCAGCCAGTCGGCCCGGCGCATGGTCTGCAGGTCGTGCTCCACCACGAACAATGAGTTGCCCGCGGCCTTGAGGCGCTGCAAGGCCGCGAACAGGGCCTCGGCATCCGCTGGATGCAGGCCCGCGGAGGGCTCGTCCAGCACATAGATCACCCCGAACAGCTGCGAGCCCAGCTGGGTCGCCAGGCGCAAGCGCTGCAACTCGCCCGGGGACAGGGTCGGCGTGCTGCGCTCCAACGCCAGGTAGCCCAGCCCCAGGTCCACCAGGGTAGCGACCCGTTCCAGCAGATCCTGGGCGATGCGCTGCGCCGCCAGGCGCTTCTCCGGCGACAGCTGCGCCGTGTCCTGCGCTACCTGCGTGCCGGCGGCCACCGGCGCAAGCACCTCGGCCAGTTGCAGCAGCGGCATGCGCGCCAGCTCGCCGATATCCAGCCCGGCGAAAGTTACCGCGAGCGCCTCGCGCTTGAGCCGCTTGCCGTCGCACAAGGGGCACTGGCTGCCGCGCATGAACTGCGCCACGCGCTTTTTCATCAAGGCGCTCTGGGTATGGGTGAAGGTGTGCAGCACATAGCGCCGGGCGCCGCTGAAAGTGCCCATGTAGCTGGGCTCCTGCTGGCGCGCCAGGGCCTGGCGGGTCTGTTCCGGGGTGAGCCCGGCATACACCGGCACCGTCGGCGTGTCTTCGGTGAACAGGATCCAGTCGCGCTGCTCCCTGGGCAGGTCGCGCCAGGGAATGTCCACGTCGTAGCCCAGGGTCACCAGGATGTCCCGCAGGTTCTGCCTCTGCCAAGCCAGGGGCCAGGAAGCCACCGCGCGCTGGCGGATGGTCAGCGATGGGTCGGGGACCATGCTCGCCTCGTCCACCTCGTACACCCGGCCCAGGCCGTGGCATTGCGGGCAGGCGCCCTGGGGGGTGTTGGGCGAGAAGTCCTCGGCATACAGCATCGCTTGCCCGGGCGGGTAGCTGCCGGCCCGGGAGTACAACATGCGTACCAGGCTGGACAAGGTGGTCACGCTGCCCACCGAGGACCGCGTACTGGGGCTGCCGCGCTGTTGTTGCAGGGCTACCGCCGGGGGCAGGCCGTCGATGCGGTCCACGTCCGGCACCCCGACCTGGTCGATCAAACGCCGCGCATAGGGCGCCACCGATTCGAAATAGCGTCGCTGGGCCTCGGCATACAGGGTCGAGAACGCCAGGGACGACTTGCCCGAACCGGACACGCCGCTGAACACCACCAGCGCATCCCGGGGAATGTCGACGTCGACGTTGCGCAGGTTGTGCTCGCGGGCACCACGCACCCGCACGAATCCGGAACTGTGGGTTGCTGTGGTGCTGTCCGGAGAATCAGCGGAACGATCGGACGAAGAAGTCATGGACCTGCCTTGTCTGGGGAATCATGAAATGCGAGGAGCGCGACCACCGATCATCACATACCCCCCAGGGCCCAGGGCAAGCCCGGTGGCCAGCGGCTACTCAGCGCCGTTGCGGTTGCCGGGCTCCCTGCTCCGCCGACAGCCCGGTGTGCCGCAGGTCGTAGCGCAGTTCGGCGATCAGCTCGCAGATGGCCCGGGAGCTGGTCAGGGAACGAGTGGAGATGCCGGTCACGAACAGGTCGACGCGGCCAGAATCCGGATCGCAGATACGCACGGTCATGGCGCCGTCGTGGCCGATGGTGCACTGGCAGTGCAGGGGCAGGAAGCTGGTTTCGATGATTCTGCGCAGTTCGAGGGTAGAGATCACGGGCAGAGGATCCAAAGAGGTTGAAAGGAAAAAACCGCGCAAGACAAGCATTGTTATTGTGGGATCAGGCGGTCGGTGCCCCCTGTCCTTGGTCATCGGCCAAACAGTACAAGTTCATTCAATTCGGCACAGAATAGAGGCTTGACGCCAACTTGTCGTCGCCATGCCGGATTTCCGTGCGGGACGTCACACTGGCGCCGTCAAGTCTCAAGCAGCGAGCGCACCATGGCGGTCAACTCCTCGGGTCCGTAGGGCTTGCTCAACAGGTAGGTACTCGGGCTGAGCAAATGGTCCGGCGAGATCACGTCGCGGGTGTGCCCGGAAGTGAACAGCACGGCGATCGGCGGGACCTGGGTCTTGGCCCAGGTGGCAAGGTCGATGCTCTTGATCAGGCCGGGCATCACCACGTCGGTGAAGATCAGGTCCACCTTGAGCCCCTCCAGCAACATCTGCATGGCGGCATCGCCGCTGGCCGCGGTACTGACCCGATACCCCTCGAGCCTGAGCATCTCCACCGCGGCGCTGCGCACATCGGCGTTGTCCTCCACCACCAGGATGCTCTCCTGGCCGCCCGCGCCATGGCTATGGGGCTTGCGCACAGCGGGCGCCTCCTGCCCCGCACAACGGGCGAAATACATCCGCACCCGGGTCCCCTGCTCGGGGCTGCTGAAGATCTCCACATGGCCGCCGCTCTGCTTGACGAAACCGAACACCATGCTCAACCCCAGGCCGGTGCCGTGGCTATCGCTCTTGGTAGTGAAGAACGGCTCGAAGGCCTGCTCCAGCACCTTGGCCGACATCCCCCTGCCACTGTCGGCCACGGTCAGGCACAGGTACTGGCCGGGCTCGATGTCCTTGTCCCGGCACTGCTCGCGCTCCAGCACCAGGTTCTCGGCGCGGATCTGGATCGTACCCTCACCGCCCATGGCGTCCCGGGCATTGAGCAACAGGTTGAGCACAGCATTCTCCAACTGGTTGCGGTCGACATGGATGCACCAGGGGTCCTCGGGCAGTTGTACGTCGAGGCTGATGGTTTCCCCCAGGGCCCGCTGCAACAGTTCGCCCAGGTCTTCATACAGGTGGCGCGGATCGTAGACCGCGGGCGACAACGGCTGGCGCCGGGCGAAGGCCAGGAGCTGCGCCGACAACTTGGCTCCACGCTCCACCGCTGCCAGCGCGGCCCCGGTCCGTCGTTGCACATTGGCGTTGTCCGGCTCGTGGCGGGCCAGCAGGTGCAGGTTGCCGGAGATCACCTGCAACAGGTTGTTGAAGTCATGGGCCACGCCACCGGTGAGACCGCCGATGGCTTCGAGCTTCTGTGCCTGGCGCAGGCGCTCCTCGGCGCTCAGCCGCGCGTCGACCTCCCTGAGCACCCGCCGCTCCAGGTCGCGGGTCAACTGGCGCAACGCGTCTTCGGCGAGCTTGCGCTCCTGGATATCGATCAGCACCCCGGGAAAGCGCAGGGCCCGGCCCTGGTCGTCGAGCTCGCAACGACCGCAGGCCAACACCCAGCTGTAGCTATCGTCGACGCGACGTATCCGATATTCCGCGTTGTACGCGCCGCCATGGGTCAGGCTGTAGTCCACCAGTTCGCGAATGCGTGGCAGGTCATCGGGATGGATGCGGCTCTCGGCGATGGCGATCGGCAGATCGTCCAGGGCTTGCCCGACCGGGTAGGAAAAAGTCCGGGCAAAACGCTCGTCGCTGGAAAACCGGTCGTGCTGGATGTCCCACACGAAGGAACCGAGCAACGCCCCGGCATTCAAGGCCAGCTGGACTCGCTCGTTCTCGGCGCGGTAGGCCGCCTCGGCAGCCTGTCGGCGCTGCTCGGAAATCACATGGGCGGTGGTTTCCACGACGATGGCAATGACCCCCGCCGGGGCCTGGTCATCATCGGCCACCGGGCTGTAGTAGAGGTCCAGCCAGACACTCTCCGGCGCCCCGTTGCGCAGCAGCACCAGTTCCTTGTTGTGGTAGGTCAGGTTGCCGCCGCTCAGGCAGGTGTTCATCACCCCGCGATTGAACTCGGCCACCTCCGGCCAGCCGCGCTCCACCGCGCACCCGAGCAGGTAGGGGTGGCGTCCGCCGGCGAAAACCGCATAGGCGTCGTTGTAGATCATGTAGCCCAGGGGGCCCCAGAGCATCACCATCGGCACAGGCGAACCGAGCATCAGTTGCACCGTGCTGCGCAGGCTGTGGCTCCAGTGCTGCAACGGGCCGAGGCTGGTCAGGGACCAGTCGAAGGCGCGGATGCGACTGGCCATCTCGCCTCTCCAGCCCTGGCACCCGTGATGATCGGATAAGAACGGCATGAACGGACTCTTTGAAGAACGTGGCACGGCATGGATTGGCAAAGGGCTGCACACCGCCCTCGAGTCTTGGAGGCCCGGCCAGGGCAATGGTTTCCAGATTTCACCTGGACCTGCACACCCGGCAAGACTGAACAGACAGGATAGGCGATGCCGACCAGTCCAGGCGGACGCTCGCGGCGCCGCCCGGCAGGGGCGGATTGCCCGCCCCGGGTGGATCAGTCGGTGCCGTATTTCGGCGAATGCGGACCGTACAGCAGGCCGTTGTGTTGCCCGGCCGACAGCAGGCGCTGGCTGGTGACACCGGCGATCGGATGTCCGGCGTCGGTGGAGGTGTTGACGATCTGCTTCACCGCGGCGGTGATCAACATGCCCACCAGGCCCCCGCTGTTGTTGTTGCCTTCCTCGCTCGAGGCCCGGGCGCTGCCGGTCCAGAGGGTGGTGCCGGTCTTGAGGTCGACCAGGGTGGCGCTGGCGGTCACCGCGGTCTCGCTGCTGATCAGCATGTAGCTGGTGCCGTACTCCTTGACGGTGATGTACAGGCCGGCATCGGCGCCGAAGATTTCGTTGAGCTTGGTGGGCGGCAGGCCATGGATATCCGCCGGGTTGGTCAGGCCGTTATGACGGAAGGTTTCGTCCACCACCGCGATCGGCATCACGTAGTAACCGGCTTCGGCCAACGGCAACGTCACCTGGGACAGCATGCTGTAGGTGGCCTTGACGTCCGGCGACTCGTTGAGTGGCGGCAGCACCAGGATCGACTTCGGCCTGGCTTGTTTGTAGGCCGCGTAGTCCACGGTCTTGGGGGCGGCGCAGCCCACCAGCAGGCTGACCGCCAGCAGGCCCAGGAGGTTGCGCAGGGTCGACAGGTTCATTGCGCGGCCCCCTGCTTGGCGTTCTTGAGCAGGAAGTCCATGTACTTCGCCGACTCCGGAAACAGCGCCTTCTCGGTGTTGAACTGCTGCACCATCTGGTCATCCTTGCCCAGGCCGGCGTAGAGCATGCCCAGGTGTGCGTGGTAACCCGGCGGCACCGCCTTGCCGGTGGACTTGATTTTCTGCAGGTCGCGCTCCAGCGCCTCGACCTGGGCCTCGCGGGCGCCCTCGCCCTTGAAATACTCGTAGGTCTGGGACTGGTAGCTTTCCCACTGGTACAGCGTCTTCGGCCCGCTGCAGCCGGCCAGCAATACGCTGCCCAGCACGACAGCGGCCAGCGCTGGCCGGGCCATCATGATCTTGAACATATGTGCACTTTCCCTGTTGGCAGTGGTGATCAGCGACCTGGTTTCCAGGCACCGGCGTCGATGGCCTCGACCATGCGGTTGACCGCCTCGCGCATGGCCAGGTCCAGGACCTTGCCGTTGAGGGTCGAGTCGTAGGAGGCCGTGCCGCCGAAGCCGATCACTTCACGGTTGGACAAGGCGTATTCGCCGGCGCCCTGGGTGGAATAGACCACTTCGGAGGTGCTGATATTGACGATGTTCAAGGCCACCTTGGCGTAGGCCACCTGGGTCTTGCCACGGCCGAGAATGCCGAACAGCTGGTGATCGCCGGTTTCCTTGCGGCCGAACTCGGTGACGTCGCCGGTCACCACGAAATCCGCGCCCTTGAGCTTCTGTGCCTGGCCCTTGATCGCCGCTTCCTGCTGGATCTCGCCCATGTTGTCGCGATCCAGCACGTTGAAGCGGTTGGTCTGCTGCAAGTGAGTGATGAGGATGGTCTTGGCCTGGCCGCCGAGACGGTCGACACCATCGGAGAAAATCCCGCGCATGTAGCTGGAGCGGTTATCGAACTTGCCCACCGCCATCGGCACCCGGGTGCCACTCCAGGCCTGGCTGGCGCTCTGGACCTTTTCCACCGGCAAGGCCCGGGAGCTTTCCGTGGCACAACCGCTCATACCTGCCAGCACCGCCACTGCAGCGCCCGACAACATCAACTTCGAGATCACTCTCACTCTATGTTCCTTTTTGAGTATCCAACTGCTCTTGCACCCACCAACCACCGCGAATCCGTAGAGGCACGGGTTCGAAAAAGACGGTTCGGATGTTCTGGATCTTGACGCGGGGGGCGTCACCGGCGGCGATTATGCCAAAGCGCTATCATCGCGAAAAGGAATAAAAAAGCCTTGGCGCCAATGAATTGGCAGAGCATTTCCAGGCATCCAGGCAAGCCATTGATCGTTCACCGAAAATCCCGGCTGGGCACCTTGATCCCGGCCAGCAGCGGGGTCAGGTCGCTCAAGCGTCCGGCCACCAGGTGACGTACCTCGCCCTCGGTCTCCAGGGTGCCGTCGACCCGCAGCAACTGCGCGCCCACCAGCACCCGGCGCTGGCGTTCAGCCAGATCGCGCCAGACCACTACGTTGAGATTGCCGAACTCGTCCTCCAGGGTGACGAAGGTCACCCCGCTGGCGGTGCCCGGGCGTTGGCGCCCAGTGACCAGCCCGGCCACGCTCACCGCCCGCCCATGCTCCAGCCCCTGCAAGTCCCGGGAGCTGCGGCAGCGCCGAGCCGCGAGCTGCGGCCGGAGCAAGGCCAGGGGATGCGGCCCCAGGGTGGTGCCCAGGCTGAGGTAATCGGCATACAAGTCTTCGCCGACACTGGGCCGGGGCAGGTTCACCGGCGCCTCCTCCTGGCCTGGCAAGCCGGCGAACAGCCCCAACTGCTGCTGCACCCCGGCCACCTGCCAGCGGGCCTGGAACCTATTACCGGCCAGGCCCTGCAGGGCCCCGGCATCGGCCAGCAATTCCTGGGCCCGCAGATCGAGCCGGGCCCGCTCCCCCAGGTCGGCGACGTCGACAAAGGCCCGCTGGCCCCGAGCCTGCTCGATACGCAAGGCGTCGTCCTGGCGAAAACCCTTGATCATCCGCAGCCCCAGGCGCAGGGCCGGCTGGCCAGGTACACAGTCCTGCGCAGCGCCTGCCGCCCCAGCACTGGCGCCCTGCTCATCACGCCCGGAGCGGTGGACCGGCTCCAGGCTGCAATCCCAGCTGCTGGTGCGAATATCCACCGGGCGGATCTCCAGGCCATGGCGGCGGGCATCCTGGAGGATCTGGTCCGGACTGTAGAAGCCCATGGGCCAGCTGTTGATCAGGGCGCAGGCGAAGGCCGCCGGCTCATGGCACTTGAGCCAGCAGCTGGCATAGGTCAGCAGGGCGAAACTGGCGGCATGGGACTCGGGAAAACCATAGCTGCCAAAGCCCTTGATCTGCTCGAAGATCTGCGCCGCGAATTCCTCGCTGTAGCCCCTGCCCTTCATGCCATCGAGCAAGCGCTGGCGATGGGGCTCCAGCCCGCCATGGCGCTTCCACGCCGCCATGGAACGACGCAGCTGGTCGGCCTCGCCCGGGGTGTAGTCGGCCGCCACCACCGCGATCTGCATCACCTGTTCCTGGAACAGCGGCACCCCCAGGGTACGCACCAGCACCTCTTGCAGTGCTGGCGAGGGATAGGTCACCGGTTCCTTCTTATCGCGCCGGCGCAGGTAAGGATGGACCATGCCGCCCTGGATCGGCCCGGGGCGGACGATGGCCACCTCGATCACCAGGTCGTAGAACTTCTTCGGCTTGAGCCGGGGCAGCATCGACATCTGCGCCCGCGACTCGATCTGGAACACGCCGATGGTATCGGCCCGGCCGATCATCGCGTAGGTCGCCGGGTCTTCGCTGGGAATGCTGGTGAGGCTATAGCGCTGGCCACGGTAGCCATGGATCAGGTCGAAACAGCGGCGGATGGCGCTGAGCATGCCCAGGGCGAGGATGTCCACCTTGAGCAGGCCGACCATGTCCAGGTCGTCCTTGTCCCACTGGATCACCGTGCGCTCGGCCATGCTGGCGTTCTCCACCGGCACCAGGCTGTCCAGGGGCTGCTCGGAAATCACGAAGCCACCGGGGTGCTGGGACAGGTGCCGGGGAAAGCCGATCAACTGCCCGGTCAGGCTCAGGACCCGGCGCAGCAGCGGGTTCTCGGGGTCGAAACCGGCTTCGCGCAGGCGTTCGAGATCAGGCGCGCTATCGCTCCAGCGGCCACAGCAGGCGGCCAGGGCATTGACCTGGTCCGGCGGCAGGCCCAGGGCCTTGGCCACGTCGCGCACCGCCCCGGCGCCGTGATAGGTGCTGACCACCGCCGTCAACGCCGCACGATGCCGGCCATAGCGCCGGAACACGTACTGCAGCACCTCTTCGCGGCGCTCATGCTCGAAATCGACGTCGATGTCCGGCGGCTCGTTGCGCTCCTTGGACAGGAACCGCTCGAACAGCATCACCGAGCGATCCGGGTCGATCGCGGTGATGCCCAGGACGAAACACACCACCGAGTTGGCCGCCGAGCCGCGGCCCTGGCAGAGAATGTGCCGCTCGCGGGCGAACGCGACGATGTCATGCACCGTGAGGAAGTAGCTCTCGTAGCCCAGCTCGCCGATCACCTGCAACTCGTTCTCGATCTGCGCCAGCACCCCGGACCGGGCTCCGGTGGGCCAGCGCCGGGCAATTCCCTCGCGGACCAGGACCCGCAGCCAGGAACCGGCATCGTGGCCCTCGGGCACCAGCTCCCGAGGGTACTGGTAGCGCAACTGGCCGAGGTCGAAGTGGCAGCGCTCGGCAATCACCAGCGACTCATCGAGCAACGCCTGGGGGTACAGGCCTTGCAGTACCGGCAGCGGCCGCAGGTGGCGCTCGCCATTGGCGAACAGGCGCTGCCCGGCCTCGGCCACCGGCAGGTGGTGGCGGATCGCGGTCATGGTGTCCTGCAGGGCCCGGCGTCCACGCACATGCATGTGCACATCACCGCAGGCCACCGCTGGCAGGCGCAGTTGCCGGGCCAGGGCCAAGCGTTGCTGCAACTGACGGGCATCGTCCTGGCCGCAATGCAGTTCCACCGCCAGCCACAGCCGCTCGGGGAACACCTGGCGCAACCAGGACGCCGCATCGGGGTCGTCCTTCTCATCGCCTTTCTCATCGACCAGCCACAACGCCAGCAACCCGGGCAAGGGCTCGGCGAAATCCTCCCGCAACAGGCGATAACACCCCTTCTCGGCCCGGCGCCGGGCCTGGGTGATCAGCCGGCACAGGGCCTGGTAACCGGCCAGCTCTTGCACCAGCAGCACCAGGCGCGGGCCCTCCTCGACCTGCATTTCACTGCCGACGATCAGCTTCAAGCCAGTCTCGCGGGCGGCCTGCCAGGCCCGCACGATACCGGCCAGGGTGCATTCGTCGGTGATCGCCAGGGCCTGGTAGCCCAGGGCCTGGCCGCGCTCGAACAACTCCCGGGCACTGGAGGCGCCACGCTGGAAGCTGAAATTGGACAGGCAATGCAGCTCGGCGTAGCCGCTCATGCGAACCAGCCTTGCAGCAACAGCGGCCCGGGGTCGCCTACCTGGCGATAAGCCCAGCCCTGCTGGCCGGCGCGAGTCTGGACCAGGTAATAGTCGCGGCGCACATCGGCACCGTCCCACCAACCGGATTCAATGCGCTCCGGGCCCATGACGATCTGCACCGAACCTTCGCCCAGTGGCTGGGGTTCGCTCAGCAGCCAGCCTGGGCGGCGCAAGCCCGGGTTGGCCGGACACGGCCGTGGGTCGGCCTGGGGCTGCCAACTGAGCTCCGGGCGGTGGTCGGCGCGATAGCTCAGGCCCTGTACCGCATCGTCCCCCAGGCGCGCCCGCAGCCGTTCGCGCAATTGCTCCCAGGGCAGGTTCTGCTGTGGCCGCTCCTCGAACAGCTCCGTATGCCGGGGCACGAACAGTGGCAAGTCCTCGGCCACCAGGCGCAGGTTGCGCACCGCAGCGGGCACCTGGATCTGCTCCAGGCGTCCGCGGGCCAGTTCGAAGAGCATCGCCGGGTCGCGCTCGGCACCCAGCAGCCCTACCGGGACCAGGGTGTTAGCACCTTCGGCGTGCTCCAGGTGCAAGACGAAGCGCTGCACGCCACTGTCGCGACCACAGAGAAAGGCCGCCAGGTCGGCGGTCAGGCGACGCAGGGGAAACAGCAGCGCCTGGTGGGACTGCACATCGAAGTTCAGCTCGATGCGCAGGTCGAAACGATCCGGCGGCTGGTAGAAGGCCAGCCCCAGCGCACGTTCGCCAAGCAGGGTATCGATTTGCTTGAGCAAGCTGGCGTCGAAGCGCCGGGCCAGGCTCTGGCGCGGCAACTGCCGGAGCTGGGCGAAGCTGCGCACGCCCATGCGCGACAAGGCCGTGGCCTGCTCTGCTGCCAACCCCAGGCGCTCGATGGGCATCGGCCCCAGGGCCTGGTGCAGGTCCTGCTCGCCGGCCACCGCCAGGCCATCGTAGGCATTGGCCAGGATCCGGGCCGCCGCCGGGTTCGGCGCGGCGACGATGCGATGGCGAAAGCCCAATGCCTGCAGTTCCTGGCGCAGGCGAGCCTGCAACTGTGGCCAGGGCCCGAACAGGCCCAGGCTCGATTCGATTTCCAGCACCAGGGTGCGCGGATAGGCCACGCTGACCTGGGAGCTGAAGCCATAGGCCCAGGCGGCAAGGAACTGTTGCCAGTGATCGATCTGCTGGGGGTCGTACTCGGCACAGGCGAAATCCTGGGCCAGGGCCTGGGCGGCCGTCAGCGATTGCCCGGGACGCAACCCCAGCTCGCGGGCGGCGTCGTTCACCGCCTGGATCACTCGGCGTTGCGGGCTGCCGCTGAGCAGTGCCAGCGGCGCCTGGGGCTCGGCGCGCTGGCGCAGTACCGCGTCCAGCGCCAATTGCGGGAACAGGATGCACACCCAGCGCATATCGACCTCAGTGCCCGGCCTGCAGGGCAATCGGTTGTGGATGGGCCAGGCCCCCCCGGCACTTGAGAATCCGCAACTGCGCAGGATGGCCCTGCAAGGTCAGGCGCAGGGCCGCTGGCGACGGATTGTGCGCGGCCTCCAGGGGACGGTAGGCGAAGGCCAGGGTCTGGCCGCTTTCGGCCGCCACCTGCAAACGCCGCAGGGCGCGGTCGTCGGCCTGTTGCGGCCAGCACAACACCGCGCCGCAACTGCCCGAGCGCAGGCACTGTTCGGCGGCCCACAAGGCATCGCGCTCTGCGGCCTGGATGATCGACAACTGCCGCAGATCCACCCCGGCGTTCTGCCAGGCCAGGGGAAAAGGCACGAACGGCGGCGCCACCAGGACGATGCGCTCCCCCGCCGCCGCCAGCCGTGCCAGGCTGGGCCAGAGCAATTGCAATTCGCCCAGGCCCTGGGCGGCGACGAGGATTTCCGTCAGCGCCGCTTCCGGCCAGCCGCCACTGGGCAACACCGCATCCAGGGCAGCGTGGCCGGTGGCATGCACACTGGCGGGCACGGCCGCCGGGCGGCCCTTCCAGACCCGCCCGGCATTGAACAGCGAGTCCAGTGCGACCACGGCGCCCATCAGCCCTGCCTCACCAGGCCACAGAACACGCCTTCGATGAACAGCTCGTGGTCGGCCGTGACCTCGATCGGCTGGTAGGCCGGGTTGCGTGGCAGCAGGCGAATGCCCTGGCCCTTGCGCTCGAAGCGCTTGATGGTCACCTCGCCATCGAGCCGGGCGACCACCGTCTGGCCATTGCGTGCCTCGGCGCTGCGACGTACCGCCACCAGGTCGCCGTCGAAAATGCCGTCGTCGATCATCGAGTCGCCCTGGACCCGCAACAGGTAGTCGGGCGTGCGTGAAAACAGCCCCGGGTCCAGCAGCAACTGGCCGTGGATCTCGGCATCGACGCCGATCGGCGCACCGGCGGCGACCCGGCCCAGCACCGGGATCTCCAGCAGCTCGGGGCGTGGTGCCTGGTTGAGTAGGCGGATACCCCGCGCCTGATGCGGGTTGACCTCGATGAAACCGGCCTCGGTCAAGGCCAGTACATGCTTGCGCGCCACGCTGCGCGAGGCGAAACCGAAGGCCTCGGCGATCTCGGCAAGGCTCGGCGGCTGGCCGCGATCGGCGATGCGTTCGCGGATAAAGGTCAGGATGGCACTGCGCCGGGGAGATAAAGTCGTCATGGAGTACATTTGTACTCCTATCGGAATTTTCTGACAAGAATCGTACGAAATCTCTGTACGCCACTCGTCCGATCGAGCGCCGGGCAAGCAGCGGCAGGCCTTGGCAAACAGGGCACTGCGCGAATCCTGGCCAAGCACAAGATGGCACTGCATTTGCTGCCAATACCGACAGCGACCCAGAACACGCGAACGGGGGGATACCCATGCAACTGACCAAGGCGCTGGCGAAGTGGGAAATGGCCGACTGGCACCAGATGCTCGCCAGGTTGCTGGAGAACAGCGCCCACCCGGGGTTCCCGGACTTGCTGTCGTACTCCCTGCAGTCCTTGCTGGCCCACGACAACGTGGTCATCAAGTCCTATCGCGCAGGCTGCCGTCCGCAGATCCTCTACGAGGACTATCCCGCCCAGCACCACGAACGCTACATCGCGCGTTACCTGGACGACATCTACCGCCTGGACCCGGTGTCCTGCTCCATCATCGATGGCCGCACCAGCGGCATCCTGCGCATCAACCAGCGCACCTGCCAGCTGCGCGACACCGATTACTACCGGCACTACTACCAGGAGCTGGACCTGGCCGATGAAATCGGCGTGCTGGTGCCCGTCGATGCCCAGACCACCCTGGTCATGTCCATCGGCAGGCGTTCGCGCTGCCTGGCCAGCACCCAGGAGTTGCAAGCACTGCACAACATCTACCCGATCCTCCAGCACCTGCTGCGCAGCTACAGCGACCAGCATCGCGCACCGCCAAGCGCCACCAGCCCCCTGGAGCAGGCACTGGCGACTTTTGCCGGGGAGCTCTTGACCCCACGGGAGCGGCAAGTGGTGCGCCTGATGTTGCAAGGCAACCCCGGCAAGCTCATCGCCCGGCACCTGGGCATCAGCCCCGGTACGGTCAAGGTGCATCGGCGCAATATCTACGCGCGCCTTGCGGTGTCCTCGCAGATGCAGCTGTGCGACCTGTTCCTCAAGCAAGCCTCACGCCCACCTGCCCTGGCGTGACGCTCGCCCCGGCCAAGGCTGTTTCCGAAGGGAACACTTGCCCCGGGGCTCGGCCAAGGATCGCCTGCCGCCCCTACCTCCTCGGGTGTATTTATCGATTGCCCCAGCCTTTCTAACCTCGGCTCGCACCCTCCCCGACAACATCCCGAGAACCGGCGTACTCCCGTGCGCCAGAGAGGCAATGACTCCATGCAAACGGCACTTGTCTGGCACGAGCTCTACATGTGGCATTCCACCGGCAACCATGCCGGCCTGTTCGCCCCCGGCCTGCAGATCCAGCCCGGCCTGCACTTCGAGAACCCGCAAAGCAAGCGACGGCTGAAGAACCTGCTGGATATCAGCGGCATCACCGAACAACTGCTGCCGATCAAGCCCAGGCCCGCTACCGACGAACAACTGCTGCGCGTGCATGGCGCCGACTACCTGCAATACCTGCAAGGCCTCAGCGACCGGCAAGGTGGCGACGCTGGCGACAATACTCCGTTCGGCAGCGGCAGCTTCGAGATCGCCAGGCTCGCCGCCGGCGGGGTGATCGACGCCGTCAAGCAGGTGCTGCGCGGCGATGCGCGCAATGCCTACGCATTGGTTCGCCCACCTGGACACCATGCCGAAGCCGACCGTGGACGCGGCTTCTGCCTGCTGGCCAATGCCGCGCTCGCCGCCCATGAAGCCCTGGCGGTGCATGGCCTGGAACGGATCGCGGTGGTGGATTGGGACGTGCACCACGGCAATGGCACCCAAAGTATTTTCTGGGACGATCCGCGGGTGCTGACCCTCTCCCTGCACCAGGACGGCAACTATCCGCAGGATTCGGGCAAGGTCGAGGAACAAGGGGCAGGGGCGGGCCTTGGTTTCAATATCAATATCCCGCTCCCCCCGGGCTCAGGGGAAGGCGCCTACCTGCATGCCTTCGACGAAATAGTGCTGCCGGCCCTGGCCGCCCACCGTCCGCAACTGATCCTGGTGCCCTGCGGGTTCGATGCCGGGGCCCACGACCCGTTGGGCCGCATGCTGCTGCACAGCGAGGCCTACCGCAAACTGACGGCCCGGCTGATGCTCGCCGCCCAGCGCCTGTGCGATGGGCGCCTGGTGCTGTGCCACGAAGGCGGCTACGAGGCCAACTCGGTGCCGTACTTCGGCCTGGCGGTGATCGAGACCCTCAGCGGCCTGCAAAGCGGCATCGCCGATCCCCACCTGAGCGCCATGCGCGCCCTGCCGGGCCAGGAACTGGCCGAACACCAGCGGCAGTGGATCGCCCAGCTCAAGGCCAGCCTGCATTCACCGCTGCTGGAGCAGCCGGAGCGCTACTCATGAGCGTGCCATCCGCTCCAGCCCTCGACATGGCGCAAAGCCGCTACAGCCTGCGCCTGCTGGCGGTGATCCTGTTCTCCGCCATCGGGCCGCTGGTGCTGCTGACGGCACCGGCCCTGGTCAGCCGCTACATCGTCGAACTGGGCATGGATAACCGCCAGGTCGGCTGGCTGTTCAGCCTGGAGTTGGGCGCCATGGCCATCTCCACCCTGCCGACCTACCTGTGGATGCGCCGCTACGACTGGCGCTGGATCGCCGGCCTGGCCGGCAGCCTGTTCCTGTTGGGCAACCTGTTCAGCGCCTGGCTGATGAGCGAGCCGAGCCCCGGCTTCGGTCTCCTGGCCGCCCTGCGTTTTCTCACGGCCTTCAGCGAAGCCGCGCTGGTGCTGGTGTGCCTGGGCACCGCCGGAACCTTGCCCAACGCCACCCGCGCGTTCGGCCTGTGGGTCACCGGCCAGCTGGTACTGGCGGCGCTGTGCCTGCAGTTCATGCCATGGCTATTCGAGCACTGGGGCGTTTCCAGCTTCTTCCTGCTGATCGCGCTGTTCACCGCCTTGATCCTGCCGCTGGTGCTTTCCCTGCCCACCGGGAGTCACGACGATAGCCGCCCGCTGCCGCCACGCCAGGCCCAGGCGATGCGGCTCAAGGTCTGCCTGGGCATGCTGGCGATCTTTCTTTTCTACTTGAGCCTCAGCGGCATCTGGACCTTCGCCGGCGAACTGGCACGCCTGCGCGGCATCAGCACCGGCGACAGTGCCAGCGCCCTGGCGACGGCTTCATTGATGGGCGTGGCGGGCGCGGCCATGGCCAGCTGGATCGGAGCCCGGGGCCGGCGTGCCTGGCTGCTGGCCCTCGGTTACCTGGCCATGACCGCGGGCTTGTGCGGCCTGCTCGGCGAGATCTCCACCTGGCGCTACCTGCTGGCGGCCTGCGCCTTCAAGTTCGCCTGGACCTTCGCCCTGCCCTTCCTGCTCTCGGCGATCAGCGACTACGACCGCCAGGGCGGCAAGCTGGTGGTGCTGGCCAACCTGGCCATTTGTGGCGGCCTGGCCGTGGGCCCGTCCCTCGCCGCCTGGCTGCTGGGCGACACCCTGGACTTTGGCCTGCTACTGCTGGCCTCCATGGCGATCTGCGCACTGTCGTTCCTGGCCATCCTGCCGCTGGCCGGCAATCGGCGCTAGCCTAGACCGCCACGCCATGGTGGCCACCTGTCACCGAGACGCTCCAGAGGATGAAGCCGGCAATCGATTGGCATAATATGCCAATCACTTCGATCACCACTCTGAGCGGGAACAGGCCATGCCGACTCGTAACGTTGTCCTTACTGCGCAGCAGGAACAACTCATCAACAACCTGGTCAAGACCGGCCACTACCAGAACGCCAGCGAAGTGCTGCGTGAAGGCTTGCGCCTGCTGCAACAACGCCTGGCCGAGGATGCGGCAAAAATCGAAGCGCTGCGGCACGCAACCACGGCCGGCATGACCGACCTGGAACATGGACGATTCACGGAAATTCACGAAGGCCAGTTGCAGCATTACCTTGCTGAAGTGGGGCTGGAGGCCGCCGCCACGGAACAAGAGAAACATTGAGGTGGCCAGGTATCGGATCGCCGACACAGCCCGAAGCGATATCGTCGATGCCCTGAGGTTTTCCCAGAAACACTTTGGCGAACAGGCCCGAATCCGCTACCAGGACTTGCTCCTCGGAGCGCTACAAGACCTCGCCGCCGCCCCCCCTGCGCTTGGGCAGTCATGAACGCAACGAACTGGCGCGCGGATTACGCAGCTACCACCTGCTCCATTCCCGACGACGCAGCCAGGGACAATCCAGCCTGGTCAAACGACCACGCCACATCCTGTTCTACCGGGTAATCGATAACGACCTGATCGAGGTGATCAGGTTGCTGCATGATGCCATGGACGCTCAATCGCACCTGCAGAGCGAATGAAGCTTGCGCTGGCCAGGCTCCCCGCAACCCAATCGCCACCCGAGCGGGTGGCGATGATCCAGCCAGTCAGGCCGCTTGCAGGGCGCGCAGGTCGAGCTTGCCGTCCAGCAACGGCGGGCACCAGTAGTAGCCACCGGTGATCGGCCGGCTCATGCGGTACAGGCCATCGGTGATGCCGTCTTCCAGGCCGCTCATGCGCCGCAGCTGGGCTTCGAAGGCACTGAAGGAGTGGCCGAAGGCGAGGAACATCAGGCCACCCTTGTCACCTTCCAGCCACGGCATCGAACGCCGGACGAGGAAGGCTTCAGGGGCGAAGCTTTCCTGGGCCGTGCGCTTGACGTGGGCCGAGACCGGAGCGTCGTCCAGTTCCTCGTTGTCGTTCAGGCGCCGGCCCATGATGTTGTCACGCTCTTCAGGCTGCATCGCGGCAAACCCCTTGAAATCATGCTGCCACTGCTGGATCGCGGCGAAGCTGCCTCCACGCAGCCCGGCCTCGCCAACGGCCAGGGCCGCCGTGGCTGCTGCCTCGTCCTGGGGGTTCTCGGTGCCGTCTTCGTAGCCGGTCAGGTCATGGCCGGTCTTGTGGCGGAAGGCCTCGTTCATCTGCACCAGGCGAAAGGCCGGGGCCAGCGCGGCCTCCAGTTCATTGCTGCGGTGCATCAGCTCGCCCCGCTCGTCGCCATGCAACCAGACCCACAGGGCGTGCTGGGTCGAAGGGTTATCGACGCCGACCCCGGTCAGTCCGGGGAAGGCCTTCAGTCCTTGCACACGAGCCCCCAGGGCCTTGACCAGCGAGGCACCGAACCCGGCCACGGCGCTGGCGCCATCGATCCGCGCCAGCAATTGGTCGAGCGCCTGGGGCAACGCCGCGATGGACTCGAGGGCGAAAAACAGGTGGCGGGCCTGGGACGGAACGGGGGCAGCGAGGATGCCGGACTGGTAGTAACTCATGGGAACTCCTGAATGAAAGCGCGGAGTTTACCGCCGCCGCAGGCCGTGCGCGACCCGCAGGATCACCTGCATCTTACGATTGCTGGAGGGCCTGCGGCCCTTGACGCAGCCTCGCCCTGGCTCGACAGCGGCTACACCGGATTCGCGTAGCCGCTGCCGCAGGCTGCGTACGGGCGCGCAGTGGTCGTAGAAACGCCAGACCCGCTCAATGCAGCGCCGCTTCTTCGCGAAAGGCGCTGGGGCTCAGGCCGGTCCAGCGCTTGAAGGCCCGGCGGAAGCTGCGCACGTCGCTGTAGCCCACCTCTTCGGTGATGCGCTCGATGGTCAACTCGGGGTTGCCCAGCAGGTTCAGGGTCCGCGCCTGGCGCACCCGCTCCAGCAGGGTCTCGAAGGTCAGGCCGTGTTCGGTCAGGCGCCGACGCAAGGTGCGCCCGCTCATGTTCAGGTCCCCCGCCACCTGCTCGATATGGCTGCCGGAACGCAAATCCCGGGACAAGGCCCGCTCCACCGCCTGGATCAGGTCCATCTTCTGGTGCACCTGGGCGCTTTCCAGCTCCAGCAGCTTGAGGGCCTGGCGCAGCGCCACCGGATGGTGATTGGGCAGCGGCGCCTGCAACCAGCGGGCCTCGATCACCATGCGCGCGTGCAGGCAACCGAAGTGCACGTTCGGTCCCAGCAACTGGGTGTAGAGCCTGGCATAGGCCGGCGCGGCATGCATGAACTCCACCCGCAGCGCCTGGAAGTCGGCGCTCAACAGCGCCCGGCCATAGATCAGCAAGCTGGCGAAGAACTCCTCGGCGGCGAAGATCTGCACCTCGCCGTAGGGCAACCGGCATTGCAGCTCGACGAAGAACTCCTCGCCCTGGCGCCCGATATCGGCACTGACGATGGTGCCCGAGGTGTGCTGGTGGCGGATGCCCAGTTCGAAGGCATCGCCCAGGGTCCGGCACAGGGACAGGGCATGGCCCAGCAGGCCCAGGGTGCCCAGCACGTTGCGGCTGCCGACCCACAACCCCAGCCCTTGCTGGGGCAACGCGTCCAGGGCCCGCTCGATCATCGCCACCGCCTGGCGGTAGGAGATGCGCAGGGTCGGGTCCTGCAGGTCGTCCAGGGTGAAGCCCAACCCACGGCACAGGCGCTCGGCGCTGATGCCCTTGTCGTTGGCGACATCGGCCAGGGTCTGCAACAGAAAGGGTGAAACCAGTGCCAGCTGGTCATGGGGATCGACGGCTTTGTTCATGAAGGCGATTCCGGGCCGCTTGGACGGCTGTTCTTATTTTGTCGGGACAACACCGCTGCCAAGGCTGCACCGGCCTGGCCAAGCATATCCCTTCCCACAGGCTTTGGCGGAGGAATGTAACAAGGCATTGCAAAGTGTCCGACAAAGTCCCCCTGAGTGGCCGCCAATACCCTGCCCCACGGACCGGCCAGGGCTTATTTCTATCGGGCGGCCGGTGCCCCCCGCCGCAGCCCTCCTACTAACAATAAGAATGAGCCCAACCATGCACCCGACCCGTCCCAGTTTTCCCCTGCGCCCAGGCCTGGCCCTGGTCCTGGCCACTTGCTGCGTGAGCGCCCAGGCCACCGAGTCCGGCGTCGACAACATAGGTCCCGGCACCGACGGTTTCTACGTCCTGCCGCTAGGGTCCGACCAGCTTCCGGACCACATGTTCTCCTTCAACCTCTACTACAACCACTACCAGGCGAAGAAGCTCGACATCAGTTCCATGGGCGGCAAGGTCCCGGGGGTCAAGATCACCTCCGACGCGATCATCCCGCGCCTGGACTACCTCAGCCCGATACGCATCTTCGGCGGGCGCCTGGGCGGCTACGCGGCCCAGCCCTACCTGCGCCAGCAAGTGGCGATGTTCGGCCAGAGCGACCGCCGCGAGAGCATGGGCGACACCACCCTGGCGCCGATCATCCTCTGGGACATGGGCCCCGACCTGACCCTGGCCGCGGCCGTGGAGGTGACCCTGCCCACGGGGGAATACGACAAGGAGCGGATGGCCAACACCAGCAACAACTTCACCACCTACAAACCGCTGTTCTCCATGACCTGGTTGCCCTCCGAGCGCACCGAGCTGTCGCTCAAGAGCACCTACAGCTTCAACAAGGAGAACCACGCCACCCACTACCGCTCCGGGCAGATCTTCCACTTCGACTACTCGGCCAGCTACCGGGTGACCGACGACCTGAGCCTGGGGCTCAACGGCTACTACTTGAAGCAGACCACCGACGACAAGCAGTTCGGCAAGACCGTGACCTTCATGGGCGAGGACGTCAGCGACGGCGTGCGCGGCCAGGTATTCGCCATCGGCCCGGCGCTGCACCTGCGGTTTCTCAAGTACGCCAGCGCCGAGATCCGCTGGGCCAAGGAGTTCGACGTGCAGAACCGCCCCGAGGGCGACATGCTGTGGGCCAAGCTGACCATTCCTTTCGCCCTGTGAGCCCGCGCGGCGGCTGCCGGTTTCGTGCAGCCGCCGCAGGCTGCGCATGGCCTGCAAGGCCGCTGCGGTCTTGGCATCGCTGAAGGTCCTGCGGACCTTGGCGCAGCCTCGCCAGGGCCCGACAGCGGCTACAGGATTTCGTGTAGCCGCGCCATGGGGGTCAGGCGTAGACCGGCCAGCGCTCGACGATGCGCCCGCCGCGCAGGGCCAGCAGGTCGCCGAACTGCAGCAGCACCGCTTCGCTCTGTTGCGGGCGCAGGAAGATATGGTCGTCCACCGCCAGGCCCACGGAGCTTGAACCATTGACCATTTCCTGGTTGGAGCTGCGACCGAACAGGCCGTTGCTCTGCAACCCCGCCGGCGATTCGAAATCCGCCAGCCAGTGCCCGCCGTAGATGAAGAAGGTCTCGCGCTGGTTACTGTCCCACCAGGACAACAGCCGTGACTTGTCATCCAGGGCCGGGATCCGCACCGGCCCGGTGCTCTTGAGCACCGGGGTGGCGATGAACGCCGCCGGCTGGTGCTGTTCCAGGGATGGCAGGTCGTAGTGGCTGGGCTTGAGCATCGCCGTGCCCACCGAGACCTCGGTGCTCAGGGATTCCTGCTCGTGCCGCCGATAGCTGGGGCTACCGGCAGTGTTCAGGGTCAGGCTCGCGTGCCATAGCGCCGGGTACTGCTGGCGGGTGAAATCGACGAAGCCTGCGTAGATCGCCATGACCTTGGCGAACAGGCTTTGCGGCGAGCCGAGAATCCCCGGCACGCCCATGTCGACGAACGGGTCGTACCCCATGAACCCGGCGAACTCCAGGTGCTGCGGGTGAGCGGCGATCAGCGCCAGCATCCGCCCCAGGGCCGCGTTGTCCGCCACCCCGCCACGGTGCAGCCCCACATCCAGTTCGATATTGATGCGCATCCTGGTGCCCAGGCCTTGGGCCAGCGCCAGGTATTGCTGCAGGCGCTCGGGAGTGTCCAGCAGCCATTGCAGTTGCCGGGCCGGATCGAACGGGCCCCGATGCTGCTGGTAGAACAATTCGACGGCGCGCACCGGCAACGGCTTGCCCAGGAGGATGTCGGCGTCGGCGAAGACCTGGGCATCGTGGTTGAGGAACGGCTGGTGGAACGACATCAAGCGCCGGGTCCCGGCACGCTGGGCGATATAGGCCAGCAGCCCGGGCGACGGCAGTGATTTCTCCACCAGGCGCAGTTGCTTGCCGCCGCGCTGCACCGATTGCATGACCACGTCGATGTTGTGGTCCAGGCGATCGAGGTCGATCAGCATCACCGGCTGCATCGGCCCGTTGGCCTTGAGCTCGCGATTGAGCCCGGCGAAGTAGGCATCGTAGGGCGCGCCCCGCTCGCCCGGCCGCAGCCAGGCGCCGACACCCGCCAACAAGACGCCGGCACCCAGGGTGCCGGCCATGAAACGACGACGGTTCATGGTGCTGATCTCCGCTTCATGCCACCCCCAGCACCGAGGCCAGGTGGGCGTTGATGAATGTGCCGCGTGGGTCCAGCTCCTGGCGTACCTTGGCGAAAGCCTGCCATTGCGGGTACAGCGCCTGGAGGTTGCGGGCGTTGAGGCTGTGGTGCTTGCCCCAGTGTGGGCGCCCCTGGTATTTCCAGAAGATCGGCTCCACCGCGGCGAAGAAGTTGTGGTGGTCCATGCTGTAGTGCTGGTGCACCGAGATCGAGCAACTGTCGCGCCCCTCGAACATGCTCAGGGGAATGTCGTCGGCCTTGACGTAGCGGTACTCGATGGGAAACCAGGTGCGCAGGTCCTTGTCATGGATCAGCGCGAGGATCTCGCGCAGGCAGGCCGGCCCCAGGTGCGCCGGCACCGAGTACTCCATCTCGTTGAAGCGCACGCTGCGCACGTTGGCGTAGACCTGGTAGGAATCGCCCACCCGTTCGTCGAAGCTCGCCAGCCAGCGCAGGCTGTTGAGCAGGTGGCGCCGGGTGTCGGGAAAATCGCTGACGTACTTGTCCAGGTTCTCGATCAGGCTGACGAACTCGTTGCCGCCCTCCTCGGTCGGATCGCGAGGCGGGGTGGCCGGATCCGTGGTTTCGTTCAGCGCCACCGCCAGGGCGTAGTCGGAATGGGTGACCACGAGCATTTCCCAGTGCTGGTTGCTGCGGGTCAGGTGGTCCATGTCCTCCAGCAGTTCGTCGGTCTTGGCGATCCACTGCTTCTCCCGCAGGCGATAGGCCTCGCGGTTCTGCAAGCGCACCCGGGTCGTCACCCCCAGCGCCCCCAGGGACGCCCGCGCGGCATGGAACACCTCGGCGTTACGCTGGCGGTCGCAGTCCAGCACCTGGCCGGCGGCGGTCACCAGTTGCAACCCGCAGACCTGGCTCGAATAGGAACCGAAGCCGACCCCGGTGCCATGGGTCGATGTGGCAATCGCCCCGGCCAGGGTCTGGTAGTCGATATCGGCCATGTTCCACAGGGCCTGCCCCACCTCCTTGAGCGCCGGTCCCATGAGCGACATCGGCGTACCGCCGGCGAACTCCGCCTGCAGGGTCTTGGGGTCGTGCTCCAGCAGGCCGTTGAAATAGGCCAGGGACAACAAGGTGCCGTCGGTAGGCACCAGGGCGCTGAAGGAGTGTCCGGAACCCACCGGGCGGATCTTGCCCGGAGCCTTGCGGATCAACTGGACCAGCTCGTCCAGGTCCTTGGGCGCCAGGCGTGCCTCGGGCAGGCAGCTTTGCGCGCCGGACCAGTTGCGCCAGGGAATCAGCCGCGGGGCGCGGACCAGTTCGGCCATCAGCGGGTTGCTGCACAGCGCGGTGAATGCGCCGAGGGCGCCGGCCCCTTGCAACAGGCGACGGCGAGAGAGGTGCATGACCATGGAAGGTGACCTTGTATTTTTATTGGAATGAATGGCCGGACATAAAGCTGATCAGCGCCAGGAACTGCTCTTCGGAACACTGCATGCACTGGCCCATGGGCGGCATGCCCTGGTAACCGTTGATGCTGTGGTCCAGCAGGGTATCGGCGCCCTGGGCCAGCCGCGGGGCCCAGGCCTTGGCATCGCCGGCCAGCGGCGCGCCGGAAGCCGGGTTGGCATGGCACAGCTTGCAACTGCTGTCGTAGATCCGCGCCAGGTCCGGGTCGGCCGGGCTCTGGCGGGCCGCGTCAAGGCGCCCGGAAGCCGGCGGCTCGGCATCGCCGCAAGCGCCCAGGGACAAGCCCAGGGCCAGTACCAGGGCGCCGCGGCAGGCCGGGGCGAGCAAGCGCCGCAACGGGGGAAAAAACGCAAGGGTGACGCTAGGCATAGGCAGTCCTCGGGGCAGCCGGGCAAAGGGTCGATCCCGGCCACGGGACCCACCTCACAGGGCAACACTAAGGCACCGGCGCCGCCGGGTTGAGGGCATTGGCGGCCAGCCAAGGGGACTTGGCCGGACAGCCGGCCAGAGCGCCCGGCCTGTGCTCGGACAGCCTGAGGCCAAGGCTTGGCGCAGGCCGCCGAGAACAGTTGCCGGGCATTCGCTGAAACGTTTAATCTCGAACCATGACCGCCTGCCGGCCGAGCGCAGAAACTGCTGAAGAACCCGGCCGTTCAGGCGTATAACAGACCGTTGAAAAACCTAGGCGAGGCAGCCAGCGCAAGGCGAAAACAAGCGAAAAAGCGCAGTTTACCCGTGGTGAATGAGCATTTTGACCGGGCTGGCGCACCAGACTGTTTTCAACGCAGCGATGGCAACGCAGGCAATTTTTCAACGACCTGATAAACCCAGGAACGACGAATCGCCCGTCATCCGCGCCAGAGCCATTTCCAACACGGGGTAGAGTCATGACCACAGCCAAAGTCCTCAGCAACCTGTTTCCAGCCGCCAGCGACATCCCCGAAGCCTATCGCCTGCCCGACCCGGTGGAGCAGCGCGACTACCTGGTGGATGGCCAGCTGCGTATCTGGAACGGCCCCCTGGCCCAGGTCCGCAGCCCGATCTACCTCACAGGCGCCGACGGCGACCAGCAGGTGATCCTCGGCAGTACCCCGTTGCTGGATGCCGACACCGCACTGCAGGCCCTGGACGCCGCCGTGCGCGCCTACGACCGGGGCCAGGGCGCCTGGCCAACGATGCGCGTGGCCGAGCGCATCCAGCATGTGGAAGCCTTCCTGGCGCGCATGCGCGAGCAGCGCACGGCGGTGGTCAAGCTGTTGATGTGGGAGATCGGCAAGAACCTCAAGGATTCGGAGAAAGAGTTCGACCGCACCTGCGACTACATCGTCGACACCATCGGCGCGCTCAAGGAGCTGGACCGGCGTTCCAGCCGCTTCGAACTGGAGCAGGACACCCTCGGCCAGATCCGCCGCGTGCCCCTGGGCGTGGCCTTGTGCATGGGGCCCTACAACTACCCGCTCAACGAGACCTTCACCACCCTGATCCCGGCGCTGATCATGGGCAACACCGTGGTGTTCAAGCCGGCCAAGCTCGGCGTGCTGCTGATCCGCCCATTGCTGGAGGCTTTCCGCGACAGCTTCCCGGCCGGGGTGATCAACGTCATCTACGGCAGCGGCCGCGAGACCGTCAGCGCCCTGATGGCCAGCGGCAAGGTGGACATCTTCGCCTTCATCGGCACCAACAAGGCCGCCAGCGACCTGAAGAAACTCCATCCACGTCCCCACCGCCTGCGCGCGGCCCTGGGCCTGGACGCGAAGAACCCGGGGATCGTGCTGCCCGATGCCGACCTGGACAACGCCGTCAGCGAAGCCCTGACCGGCGCCTTGTCGTTCAACGGCCAGCGCTGCACCGCGTTGAAGATCCTGTTCGTCCACGAAGCGGTGGTGCAACGCTTCATCGAGCAATTCAATGCCAAGCTGCAAAGCCTCAAGCCGGGCATGCCCTGGGAGCCCGGCGTGGCCCTGACCCCACTGCCGGAGAACACCAAGGTCGACTACCTGCAGGGCCTGGTGGCCGATGCCCAGGCCCATGGCGCGCAGGTGGTGAACCCCGATGGCGGCGTGTCCCGCGCCTCGTTCTTCTACCCGGCGGTGCTGTACCCGGTGAGCCCGCAGATGCGCGTGTACCACGAGGAGCAGTTCGGCCCGGTGGTACCCATCGTGCCCTATCGCGACCTGGAGACGGTGATCGACTACGTGCTGGAGTCGGACTTCGGCCAGCAACTGAGCCTGTTCGGCAGCGACCCGGCGCAGATCGGCAAGCTGGTGGACGCCTTCGCCAACCAGGTGGGGCGGATCAATATCAACGCCCAATGCCAGCGCGGCCCGGACACCTTCCCCTTCAACGGCCGCAAGAACTCCGCCGAGGGCACGCTGTCGGTCCATGACGCGCTGCGCACCTTCTCGATCCGCACCCTGGTGGCCACCAAGTTCCAGGCACGCAACAAGGAGCTGATCAGCGACATCATCCGCAACCGTGACTCCAGCTTCCTGACCACCGACTACATTTTCTAGCAAGGCCCGGGGCCTGCCTGGCAGGCTCCCCCCACTCGCTGCCTTTCACCCACCACAGGAGAAACCGGTCTGGGCCCGTTCAAACACCTGCAGGGCACACGCCTGCCCTCCTGGCTGCGCCATCTGCTGCGGCCAGTGCTCGACCCGTACCGGCGCTATCGCCATGCCCGGTTGATCCACGCGGTGCGGGTGGTCCTCGGGCTGATCGCCACGATCCTCCTGACCACCGGCCTGAACCTGCCCCACGGCGAATGGGCCTCGGTGACCATGCTGGTGGTGATCGGCGGCCTGCAGCACCACGGCAATATCGGCAAGAAAGCCACCGAACGGGCCATCGGCACCCTGGTAGGCGCCGGGGTCGGCCTGTTGCTGATCGTGCAGCAGGCGTACTTCGGCCAGCCCTGGCTGACTTACCTGGGCATGTCGGCGGTCTGCGGTTATTTTTCCTACCACGCCATCGGCAAGGGCGGCTACACCGCGCTGCTGGCGGCGATCACCGTGTTCATCGTCGCCGGCCATGGCGACAACCAGGTCAGCGACGGCCTGTGGCGGGCGGTGGATATCCTGATCGGCATCGCCCTGGCCCTGGCGTTTTCCTTCGCCATCCCGCTGTACGCGGTGTACTCCTGGCGCTACAACCTGGCCGGCGCCCTGCGCGACTGCGCGCAGTTGTACGGACGGATCATCAAGGGCCAGTCGGTAACCGACGACGAGCACCTGAGGCTGCTCGGGCGGGTCAACAGCGCCATGCTGCAACTGCGCTCGCTGATGCCTTCGGTGTCCAAGGAAGTGCGAATCTCCATGACCGAGCTGGACGCCATCCAGCGCAACCTGCGGATGTGCATCAGCACCCTGGAGATCCTCGGCAATACCCGCCCCGATGCTGGCGACCGCCAGGCCATGGCGCAGATGCAACTGGGCCTCAAGGCCGAGCACCGGCAGATCCGCATGCACCTGGTGGGCATGGCCCGAGCCCTGCAATCAGGCATTACCCAGCGTTTGGAAAAACCCCTGGAGGCCAGCCCGGGCAATGCCCTGGAAGCACCGGCGCACTCGGCGCCGGACGGCTACCGGCTGCTGACTCGGCAGTTGGTGGCGACCCTCGCCGAGATGCGCCAGCGCCTGGCCAAGAGCGCCCGGCACTGGAAGATCTAGAACAGCTCGCTGAACGGAATGAAGCGCGCCAGATCCCCGGCCTGCAGGGTCCGCCCTTCGGGGATCTCCACCAGGCCATCGGCCCAGCAGGCACCCAGCAGCACCCCGGAGCTCTGGTTCGGATAGAGCACCGCGCGCCCCCGCACCC
>NZ_JBYSWT010000003.1:0-30610 GCF_058781435.1 Pseudomonas sp. FW507-12TSA | reverse complement strand
GTGGCCAGCAGGCCATCGAGTTCGTCATCGCGCCCCTGCTCCAGGCGCGCGCGCAGGTACTCTCGACGGCTGCCGGCCCGGGTCCAGTCGAAGGCCACCGGCACCATGACGCCCAGAGGCTCGACCTCGCCCACGCCCTGGATGCGCAGCAGGTAGGCACGGGCCAGCAGGCCGAAGGTCACCAGGGCCGAGGCCGGGTTGCCCGGCAGGCCGATCACCGGCACCTGGCCGAAGTAGCCCACGGTCAGGGGCTTGCCGGGCTTGATCGCCAGTTTCCAGAACAGCGGCCGGCCGCTGTCGCGCAGCACCTGGCCCAGGCAGTCGGCATCGCCCGCGGACACTCCGCCCGTGGTGAGGATCAGGTCGGCCCCATGCTGCAGTTGCTCGAGCCGTAGCCGGGTCTGCTGTGGCTGGTCCGGCAGGATCCCGGCATCGATCACCTCGCAGCCCAGGGCATCGAGCCAATGCCGGAGCAAGGTGCGGTTGCTGTTGTAGATGCAGCCTTCGCGCAGCGCCATGCCCGGCTCCAGCAGCTCGTCACCGGTGGACAGCAGCGCCACCCGGGGCTTGCGCACCACCGGCAACCGGGTACAGCCCTGGGCGGCGGCCACCGCCAGCTCGAAGGGCCCAAGGCGCGTGCCGGCCTCGAGCAGCACCTGGCCGGCGCGGTTCTCCTGGCCCTGGGGGCGGATGTTCTGCCCCGGCTTGAGCGCCTGGGTGAAACGCACCCGGCCATCATCCAGCAGCTCGACGTTTTCCTGCATCTCGACGCAGTCGGCGCCGGCGGGCACCGGGGCGCCGGTGAAGATCCGCGCGCAGGTGCCCGGCTGCAGCGGCGTACCGGGCCGGCCGGCGAACACCGTCTGCGCCACCAGCAGTGGCTGGCCGTCCCAGTGGGCAAGTTCCAGGGCGTAGCCGTCCATGGCGCTGTTGGGCCAGGGCGGCAAATCCAGGGTCGCCACCAGATCGCAGGCCAGGACCCGCTGCCGGGCCTGGTCCAGGGCCAGCTCCTGGCTCTGGTCCAGTTGCCGGGCATCGGCCATGGCCAGCAGGCTGGCCAGCGCCTCCTCTACCGGCATCAGCTTGCCCTGGCTCATCCGCGGGACTCGCAGGCTCGCACCGGCTTGAGGTGCGGGACGAAGTTGCACGGCCGGTGCCGGGCATCCAGCTGCTCGGCGAGGATGCCTTCCCAGGCGGTCCGGCAAGCGCCGGTGGAGCCCGGCAGGCAGCACACCAGGGTGCCGTTGGACAGCCCGGCCAGGGCCCGGCTCTGCACCGTGGAGGTGCCGATATCGAGGATCGAGATCGCACGGAACAACTCGCCGAAACCATCGATGCGCTTGTCCAGCAGGCAACCCACGGCTTCCGGGGTGCTGTCGCGGCCGGTGAAGCCGGTGCCACCGGTGATCAGCACCACCTGGATGCGCTCGTCGGCGATCCAGGTCGCGACCTGGGCGCGGATCTTGTACAGATCGTCCTTGAGCAGGTTGCGCTCGCTCAGGGTGTGCCCGGCTTCGAGCAAGCGGCTGACCAGCAACTGCCCGGAGGTATCGGTGGCATATTCACGGGTATCGCTGACCGTCAGCACGGCAATATTCAAAGGTACAAACAACGCATCCGCCTTCACGCTCATGTCACTCTCCGACCGCCAAGATAAAAATCATGGACCCAGGCTAAAGGCCGCAAAGCGCGGCTGTCTAATCGTTCTGGCTGACCGGATTATCGACCCGCTCTATCGTCGCCAGGCCCGTGCCAGGGCCTGATAAGCCTGATCGATCAGCCATTCGAATGTTCCGATTGGACGCCGCGGACAGACAATGAGATCGTGCCCGCCATCGACCTGACATGCCCGTGACCAATGACCCCGACCCGACCTGCCATCGCCACTCCCCTGCCCTGCTCGATCCTGCTGCTGGCAGGCGGGCGCGGATTGCGCATGGGCGGCCGGGACAAGGGCCTGGTGCCCTGGCGCGGCCGGCCGCTGATTGCCCATGTGCACGACGTGGTGCGGCCCTTGAGCGACGACCTGATCATTTCCTGCAACCGCAACGCCGAGCAGTACCGGCCCTACGCCGATCAGTTGGTGGCCGATGCCCAGCAGGATTTTCCCGGCCCGCTGGCCGGTGTCCTGGCCGGCCTGGCCCAGGCCCGGCACCCCTGGCTGCTGGTGCTGGCCTGCGATGCGCCATGCATCGATGGCGCCTTGATCGAGGCCCTGTGGCAAGCCCGCAGCGCTGGCGAACAACCGGTAATGGTGCAGCAGGGCGGCCAATGGCAACCCATGTTCAGCCTGTTGCCGACGCGGCTGCTGGGCGATCTGCGCCAGGCCTGGGACCAGGGCGAACGCAGCCTGCTGCGGGCCCTGCGCGTACAGGGCCTGACGCCCCTGCACTGCGCTGCCGACGATCCCCGGCTGAGCAATTTCAACAGCCCTGAACTACTGTCTGAAACACCCCCCGGCTCCCCGGCCTGAAGGCTGGCGGAACAGCCCGGGACGATCTTCGGGTCTTCCCACAGCTTGAACCTCTGCGTTAATACTGACGACGACCCTCCCACGACAGGTGCCATTGTGGACATCAAGCAACTGAAGTTTCTGATCGCGCTGGAACAGACCCGCCACTTCGGCCAGGCTGCCGCGCGCTGCCACATCACCCAGCCGACCTTGTCCATGCGCCTGCGCAACCTGGAGGACGAGCTGGACCTGATCCTGGTGACCCGGGGCCAGCGTTTCGAGGGTTTCACCGAGGCCGGCGAACGGGTGCTGGCCTGGGCCAAGACCCTGCTCGCCGCCCACGACGGGCTGTTCGCCGAAGCCGCCGCCTGCCGCGGGCAACTGGTGGGTAACCTGCGCCTGGGCCTGGTGCCCCTGAGCGGCTTCAACCCCATCGGCTACGTGCAGAAGCTGTCGGCGAGTTTTCCCGAGCTCAAGTTCAGCCTGTCGTCCGCAAGCTCCGACCGCATCATCGAGGAGATCGGCAACAACCAGCTGGACCTGGGGGTCTGCTACCTGGACCACGTCAATCCCAACTACCTGGACTTCTTCGAGATCGGCGAGACCCGTGTCGGCCTGCTGTACGACACCCGGCACTTTCATTTCGAAGGCAACGAGATGAGCTGGGAAGATGCCGCCGAACTGCCGCTGGGCATGCTCAGCACCGGCATGCACTATCGCAAGTCCATCGACTTGAGTTTCCGCAGCCGCGGCCTCAACCCGCAGCCGATCCTGGAAAGCGATTCGACCTACCAGCTGTTCCAGGCCATCCACGAAGGCTTCTGCTGCTCGATCATGCCCCTGGACAGCGGCCTGGATTCTCCGATCGAGAACCTGGCCTTCATCAGCCTGCCCGACGCCAGCGTGCTGGCGCCCCTGGGCATGGTGATGCGCAAGACCGAACCACGGTCGGCGATTGCCGAGAAGTGTTTCGCCGAAGCTCGCAAGCTGTTCGCGATCAAGGGCGAATGACCGTTTAGCGCGCCTGCGGGCGCACCAGTAGCAAGAGGTGGATGCATGGTTTGCCGGATCGAACAAGCGGATCAACAGCCCGAGGCCAACGCACCGGCCCCGGCGCCGCAAAGCGTGGCCTATCGCGAATACGGCTCGCCGCAAGAGGCCCACGCGCCCCTGGCCGCCGAGACCGCCCTGGCCATCACCTACAACGGCCTGAGCCAGGCAGTGATGATGGTGTCTCCGGGCAACCTGGAGGATTTCATCCGTGGCTTCAGCATCACCAACGATATCGTCACCGGCCTGGACGAGATCTACGACATTCGCCTGAGCCATTTTCCCCAGGCCTGCCAGGCCGACGTGCAGATTTCCAGCCGGGCCTTCTGGGCCCTCAAGGACCATCGCCGGCAACTGGCCGGGACCAGCGGCTGCGGCTTGTGCGGGGTCGAGGCCCTGGAGCAGGCCCTGCCGCAGCTACAGGTGCTGGAACCGACGCCACTGCCGCCGGTGGAACACCTGCAGGGCCTGCGCGAGCGCATCGAGCAAGCCCAGCTCATGGGTCGCAGCAGCGGCGCCCTGCATGCGGCGCTGTACTTCGATGAACAAGGAGAGGTGCGCCTGTGCCAGGAAGACATCGGCCGCCACAACGCCCTGGACAAGCTGATCGGCGCCCTGCTCCACGCCGGGATCGATACGCGCCTGGGCTTTACCGTGGTCACCAGCCGCTGCAGCCTGGAGCTGATCCACAAGGCCGTGCGGGCACGCCTGGGCACCCTGGTCAGCCTCTCGGCGCCCACCGCCCTGACCGTGCAGTGGGCCAACAAGCACCACCTCAACCTGATCCACGTCCCCCACCGCAGCCCGCCACGGATCTACAGCCCGGTGTAACCGCACGGCATTCCTGTAGCGCGTGAAGTCGCTCGCGCTGCAAGGCGCAACCTTGCCATCCGCCTTGGCCGGCGCTCGATCAGCTGTAGCGAGGATTCGGGTCTACGGCCTGCGCTGCCGAGCGGCAGCGAGCGCCCTCGCCACCCAGAGTCGGTTCCAGATCTACCGCAGGTGCTCAGGGTTGCTGCCAGCGGCTGGCGGCCTGCTGGTCGCTCGCACGGCCTTCGACCCAATGTTCGCCGCTGTCGGTGACTTCGCGCTTCCAGAACGGCGCGCGGGTCTTCAGGTAATCCATGATGAAGTCACAGGCCTCGAAGGCGGCCTGGCGATGGGCGCTGGCCACGCCGACGAAGACGATCGGCTCGCCGACCCGCAGCAGCCCGACCCGATGCACCAGCTCGACCCGCAGCAGCGGCCAGCGCTGCTCGGCCTGTGCCACGATGCCCCGCAAGGAGCGCTCGGTCATGCCCGGGTAATGCTCGAGGAACAGGCTCTGCACCGCCTGCCCCAGGTTCAAGTCGCGGACGTAGCCGACGAAAGTCACCACCGCCCCCACTGCCGGATCGCCAGCCTGCAGGGCGGTATTCAAGGCATCGAGGCTGAAGGCCTGTTGCTGGACCTGGATACCCATGCCTCAGCCCCCCGTCACTTGCGGAAAGAAGGCGATCTCGTCGAAGTCCTCGATGGGCGCGTCGAGCTTGCACAGGTCCTGGTTCAGCGCGCACATCAGGCTGTTCTCCCCCAGGACCCGGGCCCAGTTCTCGTCCCGAGCCATGAGCAACCGGCGCACATCGCCAACCGTGCGCAGCTCGGCATGCAGCGCCAGCTTCTCACCGCCGCTGCCCAGCTGTTCGCGATAGCGGGCAAAGTAGTTGATGAGGATCATGGCTGCTCTCCCGCGATGAATGAACCGGACTTGCCGCCGTGCTTCTCCAGTAGCCGCACGCCCTCGATGACCATGCCGCGATCCACCGCCTTGCACATGTCGTAGACAGTCAGGGCGGCGACGCTGGCGGCGGTCATCGCTTCCAGCTCGACCCCGGTGGCACCGTTGAGCCGGCAACGGGTGGTGATTCGCACCCGGTCCGGCGGCGCCGCGGCGAGCTCGACACTGACCCTGGTCAGCAGCAAGGGGTGGCACAGGGGGATCAGCTCGTGGGTCTTCTTCGCCGCCATGATCCCGGCGATCCGGGCCACGGCGAACACGTCGCCCTTGGGATGGCCGTTGTCCTCCAGCAATTGCAGGGTGGCCGGGTGCATCCGCACCCAGGCCTCGGCCAGGGCCTCACGGTCGGTGGCGGGCTTGGCGGTGACATCCACCATGTGGGCCCGGCCCTGGGCGTCCAGGTGGGTCAACGCGGGACTGGCGACAGCGTCGTTCATGTTCAACCTCAGGCAAGGGAAAGCCTGGCGACCCGGGACGGGTCAGCTCAGGACGTAGTCCACCGGTTCGAGTACCGGCGGCAGTTCGGTGACTCCCAGGGCATCGAGGATCTCGCGCTCGATGTTGCGCACGATGGCGTCCAGGGGCAGGTCGTTCTCGTCACGACCGAAAGGGTCTTCCAGCTCGTCGCCGATGGCGTCCAGGCCAAAGAAGGTGTAGCTGACGATGGCGGTGAAGATCGGTGTCAGCCAGCCCAGGGGCTCGGCCATGGCAAAGGGCAGCAGGATGCAGAACATGTAGCTGGTGCGGTGCAGCAGCAAGGTGTAGGGAAACGGCAACGGCGTGGCCTTGATCCGCTCGCAGGTGGTCTGCGCCGTGGTCATGCCCGCCAGCAGGTTGGCGATCAGCATGTAGCGCCACTCGCTCAGGCGGCCCGATTCGGCCAGGCCCGAACACTGGCGCGAGACCAGGCGCAATACGTTGTCGCTGAGGTTCGGGGTCGCCGCCGGCGGCAGCTGGCTGAGCCAGGTGCCTGCGACCCCCAGCTCGTCCTCCTGGCGCAGCCGGGCCTTGAGGGCATGGGCGAAACCGCACAGGTTGCGCAGGATCGCCCCGCGCTCCTGGGTATCGCCGATCACCTGGGTCTCGCGGATCAGCGAGCGCACGTCCGTGACGATACTGCCCAGGGCCTTGCGCGCCTCGTACCAGCGGTCATAGCAGGCGTTGTTGCGAAAGCTCATGAAGATCGACAGCGACAGCCCGAGCAAGGTGAAGGGCGTGGCGTTGACCTTGGAAAAGAACGCCGGGTGCAGGGTCTCGATCAACACGATGGCGGCGGCCAGCAGGGTCACCAGCAGGCTGCGCAGGGCGATGCGCTTGGCGATCGAGCCCTTGAGCGAAAACAGCACGCCAAGCAGGTTGGGTTTGGATCTGACGATCATCGAAGGACGGCCTCTGGACGATTCGGGCAAGCAAGGGATGGGGCCGGTCAGCCGCCGGTCATGTTCATGAAGCGCACTACCTGCACCTCATCGTTGAGCTCGAAGTGATGGCGATAGGGCTTGAGCTTCATGGCCTCGACGATGGCCTGTTCCAGGCGCTGGGTATCGCCCGGGTGGGCACGCAGCACGGCCTTGAGGTCCATCGAGTGTTCGTTGCCCAGGCACAGCAGCAAGCGCCCTTCCACGGTCAGCCGCACGCGGTTGCAGGTGCCGCAGAAGTTGTGGCTGTGGGGCGAGATGAAGCCCAGGCGGATCTGCGGTGCCTCGGCCAGGCGCCAGTAGCGCGACGGCCCCTGGGTCGATTCCGCCGACTCCATCAGGGTGTAACGCTCGGCGATCCGCTCGCGCACCTGGGCGCTGGAGAAGAAGGCATCGCTGCGGCTGTGTTCGCTGATGGCGCCCAGGGGCATCTCCTCGATGAAGGAGATGTCCAGGCCACGGTCGATGGCGAAGGCCACCAGGTCGTTAATCTGGTGGTCGTTGCGGCCCTTCATCACCACGCAGTTGAGTTTGGTGCGGGTAAAACCAGCGGCGTTCGCCGCATCGATCCCGGCCAGCACCTGGGACAGCTCGCCGGTGCGGGTCAGTTGGCGGAACAGCTGCGGGTCGAGGCTGTCCAGGCTGATGTTCAGGCGCTTGACTCCGGCATCGAACAAGGGCGCGGCCAGCTTGCCCAGTTGCGAGCCGTTGGTGGTCATGCACAGCTCGCGCAGACCCGGCAGCCGCGCAATGCGCCGGCACAGTTCGACCACCCCGGAACGCACCAGCGGCTCGCCACCGGTCAGGCGGATCTTGCGGGTGCCCAGGGCGACGAAACGCTCGGCCAGCTGGTACAGCTCTTCCAGGGTCAGGATGCGCTGGCGCGGCAGGAACTGCATGTCCTCGGCCATGCAATACACGCAACGAAAATCGCAACGGTCAGTCACCGACATGCGCAGATAGTCGACCCGGCGAGCAAAGCCATCCACCAATACTTGATCTGCCATCACAGCCTCTGTCGCCGATGCGAACTCATTGAATATTAGTTGAACTCCGACAGTGCAGCCGCGCTTGTCGCGAGTTATTGGCGGCAAGATTAAGAGCCATTCAAAAGGCCGTCCAATCGCTATTAACAACTGGTTGATCAAAAACATCTATCAAGCGCAAAACCATCAAGACAATTCACTCAACACATTGATTTCAAATGAATTAATACCCTGATAGAGGTTCTCGATCAACTGGTCATTAATTGCGATTAGACAGCCTGTACGGACGCCGAATAGGCTTTATTCGTGGCCCGAAAAAGGTCGCAAAAGTTACTCCACGCAAACAAACAGAACGGGGCTTATAACCAGTCCCAGCAAAATCGCATTTAGCCTGAGCAGTAAGAAACTATCGACATCCATTGAATGTCGGGCGGTTCCCTGCGTGCGATGTATTGGAGAAATATCATGAGCGAAGTTGATCGATACAAACCCTACAAGGGTGCGGCCGCCGGTTGGGGGGCACTGATGGCGGTGACCCGCAACTGGCTGGGCAGCGAGAACGCCTTCAAGAACATCCGCGCCATGCTCAAGACCAACCAGAACGGCGGTTTCGACTGCCCGGGCTGCGCCTGGGGCGAGTCGCCGGAAAACGGCATGGTCAAGTTCTGCGAGAACGGCGCCAAGGCGGTCAACTGGGAAGCCACCGGGCGCCTGGTGAACCCGGCATTCTTCAATAAGTACACGGTCTCGGCCCTGGCCGCGCAGAGCGACTACTGGCTCGAATACCAGGGCCGCCTGACCCATCCGATGCGCTACGACGCCACCCAGGACCGCTATGTGGAAACTACCTGGGACGAGGCCTTCGACCTGATCGCCAGCCACCTCAAGGGCCTGGACTCGCCGAACCAGGCCGAGTTCTACACCTCGGGCCGGGCCAGCAACGAAGCGGCCTACCTGTACCAGCTGTTCGTGCGCGCCTACGGCACCAACAACTTCCCCGACTGCTCGAACATGTGCCATGAAGCCAGCGCCGTGGGCATGTTCGAGAGCGTCGGGGTGGGCAAGGGCACCGTGGTGTTCCACGACCTGGAGCAGGCCGACGCGATCTTCGTCATCGGCCAGAACCCCGGCACCAACCATCCGCGGATGCTCGAACCGCTGCGCGAGGCGGTCAAGCGCGGCGCCCAGGTGATCTGCTTCAACCCGCTCAAGGAGCGTGGCCTGGAACGCTTCCAGCATCCGCAGCACCCGCTGGAGATGCTCACCAACGGCTCCGAGCCCACCTCCTCGGCCTATTTCCGTCCGGCCCTGGGCGGCGACATGGCGGCCTTTCGCGGCATCGCCAAGTTCCTCCTGCGCTGGGAGCGTGAAGCCCTGGCCAGCAATGGCGAAGCGGTGTTCGACCGGGCCTTCATCGCCGAACACACCTCGGGCCTGGACAGCTACCTGGCCGAGGTCGACGCCACGTCCTGGAGCCACATCGTCGAGCAATCCGGCCTGTCCCTGGCCGATATCGAACTGGCCGCCCGCATGTATCGCAAGGCCAAGCGCGTGATCATGTGCTGGGCCATGGGCCTGACCCAGCACACCCATTCGGTGCCGACCATCCAGGAAGTGATCAACGTGCTGTTGCTGCGCGGCAACATCGGCCGCCCTGGCGCCGGCCTATCGCCGGTGCGGGGCCACAGCAACGTGCAGGGCGACCGCACCATGGGCATCAACGAACTGGCGCCCACCGAGTTGCTGGACGCCCTGGAGGCGCGCTTCGGCTTCAAGCCGCCACGGGAGCACGGCCACAACACAGTGATGGCGATCTCGGCCATGGAACAGGGCAAGGCCAAGGTGTTCATCGGCCTGGGCGGCAACTTCGCCCAGGCGACCCCGGACACCCCTCGCACCCACGCCGCCCTGCGCAACTGCGAGCTCACCGTGCACATCGCCACCAAGCTCAACCGCAGCCACCTGGTGACCGGTCGCGAGGCGCTGATCCTGCCGTGCCTGGGCCGTACCGATATCGATATCCAGGCCAACGGTCCCCAGGGCGTCACCGTGGAAGACACCTTCAGCATGGTGCACATCTCCCATGGCCAGCTGCGGCCCAAGTCGGCACACCTGCGCTCGGAACCGGCGATCATCGCCGGCATCGCCAACGCCACCCTGGGCCCGCGCCCCATCGACTGGCTGTGGGTGATCGAAGACTACGGGCGCATCCGCGACCTGATCGCCGATACCATCCCGGGCTTCAGCGACTTCAACCTCAAGCTGCTCCACCCCGGCGGTTTCCACCTGGGTAACGCCGCGGCCGGCCGGCGCTGGAACACCGCCACCGGCAAGGCGCAGTTCACCCCCAGCGAACTGCCCGCGGACCTGGTCAACCCCGGGGTGCGCAAGCTCAAGGAGCAGCCGCAGCTGATCCTGCAGACCATGCGTTCCCACGACCAGTACAACACCACCCTGTACGGCCTGGACGATCGCTATCGCGGGGTCTACGGCATGCGCGAGGTGCTGTTCGCCAACGAACAGGACATCCGCAAGCTGGGCTACGAGCCGGGGCAGAAGGTGGACATCGTGTCCTTGTGGGAAGACGGCCGCGAGCGCCGGGTCAGTGGCTTCACCCTGATCGCCTATGACATCCCCGCCGGCCAGGCCGCCGCCTACTACCCGGAGACCAACCCCCTGGTGCCACTGGAGAGCTACGGCGACCGTACCTATACGCCGACTTCCAAGTTCATCGCCATCCGCCTGGAGGCGGCCCAGGCCAGCAACCTGATCCAGTCCGTCGGCGTCTGACCGGGCCCAGGCTCGGCACACCGCCCCGGCCTCCACTCGCAGCCCCCGCCCCCGTAGCGCGAACCCTTGCGATTAGCGGCGAACGGGCGGCGGCTGCACGGCATCCAGCCTTTACGAGGGTATCGTCATGTTTGATCTACAGGCACTGGACCTGGCGCGCATCCAGTTCGCGTTCACGGTCTCGTTCCACATCATCTTCCCGGCCATCACCATCGGCCTGGCCAGTTTCCTGGCCGTGCTCGAAGGGCTTTGGCTCAAGACCCACAACAACACCTACAAGGACCTGTATCACTTCTGGTCGAAGATCTTCGCCGTCAACTTCGGCATGGGCGTGGTCTCCGGACTGGTCATGGCCTATGAGTTCGGCACCAACTGGAGTCGTTTCTCGGACTTCGCCGGCAGCATCACCGGCCCCCTGCTGACCTACGAGGTACTCACCGCGTTCTTCCTCGAAGCGGGTTTCCTCGGGGTCATGCTGTTCGGCTGGAACCGGGTCGGCCGCGGACTGCACTTCTTCTCCACGGTGATGGTGGCCATCGGCACCCTGATCTCGACCTTCTGGATCCTGGCCTCCAACAGCTGGATGCAGACGCCCCAGGGCTTCTCCATCGTCGATGGGCGGATCATGCCCATGGACTGGCTGGCGATCGTCTTCAACCCGTCGTTCCCCTTCCGCCTGGCGCACATGGCCATCGCCGCGTTCGTCTCCACGGCGTTCTTCGTCGGGGCCTCCGGCGCCTGGCACCTGCTGCGCGGCAACGACACGCCGCAAGTGCGCAAGATGCTGTCGATGGCGCTGTGGATGGCGCTGATCGTCGCGCCGATCCAGGCGGTGGTCGGCGATGCCCACGGCCTCAACACCCTGGAACACCAGCCGGCGAAGATCGCCGCCATCGAAGGGCACTGGGAAAACCACGGTGACGAGCCCTCGCCCCTGGTGCTGTTCGGCCTGCCCAACATGGACGGCGAGAAGACCGACTACGCCCTGGAGGTGCCGTACCTGGGCAGCCTGATCCTGACCCACAGCCTGGACAAGCAGATCCCTGCGCTCAAGAGCTTCCCCAAGGAAGACCGACCCAACTCGGCCATCGTGTTCTTCAGTTTCCGCATCATGGCCGGGCTCGGCATGCTGATGATCCTCACCGGGGTGCTGGGCCTGCTGCTGCGGCGCAGCGGCGCGCTGTACCGCAACCGCTGGTTCCTGCGCCTGGTCCTGCTGATGGGCCCCACCGGGCTGATCGCCATGCTGGCGGGCTGGATCACCACCGAAGTCGGTCGCCAGCCCTGGGTGGTCTACGGCCTGCTGCGTACCAGCGATGCCGCGTCCAACCACAGCGTGATGCAGCTGAGCGTGTCCCTGGCGTTGTTCGTGCTGATCTACTTCTCGGTATTCGCCGTGGGCATCGGCTACATGATGAAGCTGGTGCGCAAGGGCCCGCAGCCCCACCACGAGCACCTGCCCGAAGCCACGCCGGCCCAGGAACCGACCCCGCGTCGTCCGCTGTCCGCCATCTCCGAGACGTTCGCGTCCGGCGATCACCACAACTGAAACAAGGGAAACGATCATGGCTATTCAAGGCATAGATCTATCGTTGATCTGGGGCGTCATCATTGCCTTCGGGGTGATGATGTACGTGATCATGGACGGCTTCGACCTGGGGCTCGGCATTCTCTTCCCGCTGATCCCCGATGCCCGGGAACGGGACGTGATGATGAACACCGTGGCCCCGGTCTGGGACGGTAACGAGACCTGGCTGGTGCTCGGCGGCGCGGCGCTGTACGGCGCCTTCCCGCTGGCCTATTCGGTGATCCTCGAGGCGTTGTACCTGCCGCTGGTGTTCATGCTGGCGGGGCTGATCTTCCGTGGCGTGGCCTTCGAGTTCCGCTTCAAGGCCAGCCCCGAGAAGCGACATATCTGGGACCTGGCCTTCATCGGCGGCTCGCTGCTGGCGACCCTGTGCCAGGGCATCGTGATCGGCACCTATATCAGCGGCATCCCGGTGGTCGATCGCCAGTTCGCCGGCGGCACCCTGGACTGGCTGGCGCCCTTCCCGCTGTTCTGCGGCCTGGGGCTGGTGGTGGCCTATGCGCTGCTGGGCAGCACCTGGCTGCTGGTCAAGACCGAAGGCATGCTCGAAGCACGCATGCGCCACTACACCCGGCCCCTGGCGTTCGCCCTGACGGCGGTGATCGCGGTGCTGTGCGTGTGGACCCCCATGCTGCATCCGGAGATCGCCACCCGCTGGTTCGGCCACGCCCATATCGTGATCTTCGGCGCGCTGCTGGTGCTGGGCCTGCTGGCGTTCTGGGGCTTGCTCGGAACCTTGCGCCAGCATCATTCGCACTGGCCGTTCGTGTTCACCCTGGTGCTGGTGTTCCTGGGCTACATCGGCCTGGCCTTCAGTATCTGGCCGAACATCGTGCCGCCGTCCATCAGCCTGTGGGAAGCGGCCTCGCCCCTGACCAGCCAGTTGTTCATCCTGATCGGCACGCTGTTCATCCTGCCGATCATCCTGATGTACACCTGCTGGAGCTACTACGTGTTCCGCGGCAAAGTGAGGATCGGCGATGGCTACCACTGAACACCCAACCCTGTACGAAACCCTGGCCCGCCTGCCCTTGCACCGCCAGGTGGCACAACTGAGCCTGCTGTACCTGGGGGCGATACTGACACTGGCCTGCACCACGGCCCTGGTCCTGGAGCTGGCCCATGGATAAGACACAAGTCACACGCCCCGTTCCGGGGTGGCGGCAACTGTTGTGGATGGCCGGCATCTGGTTGGCCAGCGTGGTCAGCCTGGGGCTGGTGGCCGGGTTGTTGCGGCTGCTGATGCAAGCCGCGGGCATGCGCAGCCACTGATCGAGGCCCATTACCCACAAGCCCCCGGCACGCACTTGCGTGTCGGGGGCTTGTGCGTTCAGAGGGGCGTTGGCTCGCGTTCGGCCAAGTCTTCGAACAGCTCGGCCGAAGGCACGAAGAACAAGCCGCCGGTCACTGCCGTGCTGTAGTCCAGCAGGCGATCGTAGTTGCCCACCGGCCGCCCGACGAACATGTTTTCCAGCATCTGTTCCACCGGCTGTGGCGAGCGCGCGTACCCGATGAAGTAGGTACCGAACTCCCCGGCCCCTGGCCGGCCGAACGGCATGTTGTCGCGCAGGATCTTCACCTCCTCGCCGTTCTCCTCGAGGGTGGTCAGGGAGCTGTGGGAACAGCTGGGCTTGACCCCGTCGTCCAGCTCGATGTCGTCCAGCTTGGTCCGGCCGATGATGCGTTCCTGGGCCTCAACGGTCAGTTCGTTCCAGGCGCTCATGTTGTGCAGGTACTTCTGCACCAGGACGTAGCTGCCATTGGCGAACTGCGGGTCCTCGTCGCCCACCAGGGTGAAGTCCACGGCTTCGCGGCCCACCGGATTCTCGGTGCCGTCGACGAAACCCACCATGCTGCGCATGTCGAAGTAGCGAAAGCCCTGGACCTCGTCCACCACTTCGATCGCAGCACCCAACGGCTTGAGCAACTGGGTGGCGAGTTCGAAGCACAGGTCCATCTGTTCGGCGCGAATATGCAGCAGCAGGTCGCCAGGGGTGGACGGTGCCAGCCGCCCCGCTACCCCCACTTCACGAAACGGATGCAGCGCGGCCGGGCGCGGCCCGCCGAACAACCGGTCCCAGGCGGCGGAGCCGAAACCACAGACGCAGGTCAGGTTGCCCGCCGGTACCCGCTTGCCCACCGAGCGCACTCGCCCGGCGACATCGGCGCACCACTCGCGCAGGACTTGCGCCGCTTCGGCACCGGGCGCCAGGGTGGCGACGATGAAGATCGCGCTGCGGGTAATGGGGCTGCAGACAGCTTGGGGCTCGGGCAAGCGCCCGGCCGAGGATGAAGGTGTCGTCATGTTGGATTCCACAGGCTACGGTCAAAAAATCACCCACGGAAATTAGCAGATTGCGGCGCCGTAGCCACCCACTCCTGTGGTCGCTGTCGAGCCTGCGCAGTTGCACCAAGATCCGCAGGACCTTCCAGGGCATCGGCTGGCCAATCCAGGGGCGGCCGCTGCGCGCCCGGGCGCAGCCTGCGGCAGCGGCTACACGAAGCACCTGTAGCCGCTGCTGAGCTTGCGAAGCTGCGCCAAGCTCCGCAGGACCTTCCAGGGGATCGGCTGCCCAACCTGGCGGCTAAACGCCCGCGCGCAGCACCCGCACCGGTACCGACTTGTAGGACGGCGTGCCGCTGTCGACGTCCAGGTAGTCCAGCGGCACCAGGCGGTTGGCCTCGGGGTAATAGGCGCCGACGGTACCCGGGGCGATCTTGTACTCGATGGCGGTGATGTTCTCGTAGCGCAGGCGCCGGCCGTCGGTCACCGTCTCGATGTCCACCAGCTCGCCATGGGCCAGGCCCCGGGCCGCCAGGTCCGCCGGGCTGATGAACAGTACGTCGCGACGACCGAAGACCCCACGATAGCGATCGTCCAGGGCATAGATGGTGGTGTTGTACTGGTCATGGCTGCGCAGGGTGACCAGGCGCAGGACATCGGCGCCATCCACTTCCTTGTCTTCGTGCAAGCCGGGGAAGACGAAGAACTCGGCCTTGCCCGAGGGCGTCAGCCATTGGCGCTCGGCCGCCGCCAGGGGCATGCGGAAGCCTCCGGGAACGCGGATCCTGGCGTTGTAGTCGTCGAAGCCGGGGACGGTCTTCTCGATCAGGTCGCGGATCTTGTCGTAGTCGGTCACCAGTTCCAGCCACGGCACCTTGCTCGCGGTCAGCGTCGCCTTGGCCATGCCGGCGACAATCGCCGGTTCCGACATCAGGGCTTGCGAGGCCGGGGCCAGCTTGCCGGCCGAGGCATGGACCATGGACATCGAATCCTCGACGGTGATCGCCTGGCGCATGCCGTCCTGCACGTCCATTTCAGTGCGGCCCAGGCAGGGAAAAACGTAGGTTTCCTTAGCTACAAGCAGATGGCTGCGGTTGAGCTTGGTGGCGATGTGCACGCTCAGGTCGAGCTGGGCCATGGCCGGGAAACACTGGCCCGGGTCCGGCAGGGCCACGGCGAAGTTGCCCCCCAGGCACAGCAAGGCCTTGGACTGGCCGGCGATGATCGCCTGCATCGCTTGCACCGCGTCATGGCCATGGCTGGCCGGTGGCTTGAAGCCGAACACCTGCTCGAGCTTGTCGAGGAACGCCTGCGCGGGTTTTTCGGTGATGCCCACGGTGCGGTTGCCCTGCACGTTGGAGTGGCCACGCAGCGGGCAGATCCCCGCCCCGGGCTTGCCCAGGTTGCCTCGCAGCATCAAGAGGTCGCAGATCAGCCGCACATTGGCGGTGCCCTCGTTGTGCTGGGTGATGCCCATGCCATAGGTGACGATGGTGGCATTGGACTTGGCATAGGCCGCGGCGACCATCTCCAGGTCGCTCTGCTTGAGGCCGCTGGCCTGTTCGATATCCGCCCACTGGGTGGCGTGCAGGTCGGCCTCCAGGGCAGCGAAGCCCAGGGTGTGCTGGGCGATGAAGTCGCGGTCCAGCACCTGCCCAAGGCTTTGCTCCAGGGCCAACAAGGCCTTCATGATGCCCTTGACCGCCGCGGCGTCACCTCCGGCCTTGACCTGGAAGTACGAGGAGGCGATGCGCGTGGAGCCATAGGTGGCCATCTCCACCATGTTCTGCGGATCGGCGAAGCGCTCCAGGGCCCGCTCGCGCAAAGGGTTGAAGACCATGATCGGCACTTTGCGGCGTGACGCCTCATGCAGGGTGCCCATCATCCGCGGGTGGTTGGTGCCGGGGTTGTGGCCGATGGAGATGATCAGCTCGCAAACATCGAAATCCTCCAGCGATACCGTGCCCTTGCCGATCCCGATGGACCTGGGCAAACCGACGCTGGTGGGCTCATGGCACATGTTCGAGCAGTCGGGAAAGTTGTTGCAGCCATATTCCCGGGCAAACAGCTGGTACAGGTAGGCCGCCTCGTTGGAGGCCCTGCCCGAGGTGTAGAACTCCACCTGCTCGGGCTTCAGGCCACGCAGGACCTGGCCAATGCGCTCGAAGGCGGCCTGCCAGGGCACCGGCTTGAAGGTGTCGCTGGCGCGGTCGTAGACCAGGGGCTCGGTAAGGCGACCGAGGTCCTCCAACTGATAATCCGAACGCTGCAGCAGCGAGGCCACCGGATGGCTGGCCAAAAACTCGGACGTCACCCGTTTGTTGGTGGCTTCCCAGGTCACCGCCTTGGCGCCGTTCTCGCAGAACTGGAAGGTCGACTTGTGCTCCTTGTCCGGCCAGGCGCAACCCGGGCAATCGAAACCGTCGGGCTGGTTGGTACGCATCAGGGTCAGGGGGGCCTTGAGGGTGTCCATCTGCTCGCGTACGGCCGTGGCCGTGGCCTTGAGCGCGCCCCAGCCACCGGCGGGACCATCGTAGTTGCGGACTCCGGGAACCTTGCGTCGAGTGCTCATGATCGCTCCAGGGCCAACCGGCCCTGCGCGGCGCGAGTTGGCAATGACAGGTCATCGATCACCGGGGCGGCGTCAGGCACCCGGCAATGATCCAGGCACGGATGGCCGGATCGCCAGGCGTCTGGATCAAGAGGAAATGCGGCGCAAACTTTGCGGCGCATGCTGAAATCTAGCGCTGCGCCCCGGGCTGTCAAGGCCAGGTGCCGACCGGTGCAGGCCGGCTCACTGCAAGGCGCTGCGGCGTAACCTCGGGCTCCAGCCCTGCTGCATGCCGGCGGCGGCGAGCAGGATCGCACCGACCCCGAGCCACTGCAGCCAGCCCAGGCGGTGACCGAACGCCACCCAATCGACGAAGATCGCCGCGATCGGATAGATGAAGGACAAGGCCCCGGTCAACGCCGTGGGCAGCTTCTGGATCGCACCGTACAGCAGCACGTACATCAGTCCCGTATGGATGATGCCCAGCGCCAGCAGGCTGGCCCAGGCGCTCGCCTCCCGGGGTGGCGTGCCGAGGTTGGCCCAGGGCGCCAGCAGCAACACACCGGTGCAGACCTGGATCAGGGCGATCAGGTGCGGCGGGGTTCCACTCAAGCGTTTGATCAGCAGAGCGGCGAAGGCATACAACAAGGCTGCGCCCAGGGCCAGGCCGATGCCCAGCAGGTAATCATCGCCAGACTCGCCCTGCCCTTCATGGGCACTGACGATGGCCAGCATTCCGCCGAACGACAGGCACAACCAGAATAATTTCTGCGCAGTGATTTTTTCCCCCAGGAACAACGCCCCCAAACCCACCAGGAGGAACGGCTGGACGTTGTACACCGCGGTGCCGATGGCGATCGAGGCCCGGGAATAGGAGCCGAACAACAGCACCCAGTTGCCGACGATCGCCGCGCCGCTGACCACCGCCAGCAAGAGGACCCGTTGCGTGAGAATGTCCTTGCGCAGCAAGCCCAGGGCAGCGCAGACCAGCAGCAAGGTCGCGGCGCCAAACAGGCAGCGCCAGAACACCACGTCCAAGACCGGTTGCCCCGAGACCAGGACGCACCAGCCAATGGTTCCGGAAATCAGCATGGCGGCGCTCATTTCCAGCGATCCGCGACGAATCAATGCATCCATCATAAGGCTCCTTTATCGGTCGCCAGATTATCCGTAACTCAACTACGGCCTCACCAGAGAAAATCCTAGGCTAGACTCAGCCTTCGCCTTTTTTATCAAGGCAAGAAAGCCCATCTACCTAACGAGACTGCCATGCTGGATGCCATCGACCAGACGCTGATCAGCGCCCTGATGCAAGACTCCCGACGTTCACTCAAGGCCCTGGGGCAGATCAGCGGGCTGTCCGCCCCCAGTGTCGCCGAGCGCCTGCGCCGACTAGAGGAACGAGGGGTGATCAGCGCCTACACCCTGGAAATCGACCCAAAATTCCTGGGGTATCAATTGCAGGCCATCGTGCGCATCCGCCCCTTGCCGGGAAAACTGCAGGAAGTCGAACGACAGATCCTGGCGATCCCCGAGTTTACCGAGTGCGACAAGGTCACCGGCGACGACTGCTTTTTCGCACGCCTGCAGGTGCGCTCCATGGAACAACTGGACAGCCTGCTGGACCGCCTCAACCAGTACGCCGAGACCAACACCTCGATCATCAAGAAGTCACCGATCAAGCGCCGTTTGCCGCCCATGGAGTGAACATCTGCCCTGCTCCGGTCAAGAAAATCCGGGCAATAAAAAACCCGCCGAAGCGGGCTTTTTCAAAGCTGGAAGCTGAGGATCAGTCGTCGCGGCTCATGATGCCGAACAGCTGCAGCAGGCTGACGAACAGGTTGTAGATCGATACATACAGGCTGATGGTAGCCATGATGTAGTTGCGCTCGCCGCCGTGGATGATGGCGCTGGTCTGGAACAGGATGCACACCGAGGAGAACAGCACGAAGCCGGCGCTGATCGCCAGTTGCAGGCCGCTGATCTGGAAGAACAGGCTGGCCAGCACGGCGCCCATCAGGACGAAGAAACCGGCGGTGATGAAACCACCCAGGAAGCTCATGTCCTTGCGGGTGATCAGCACGTAGGCCGACAGGCCGCCGAACACCAGTGCGGTCATGGCGAAGGCCGAGCTGACCACTTCAGCGCCGCCCTGCATGCCCAGGTAGCGGTTGAGGATCGGGCCCAGCAAAAAGCCCATGAAACCGGTCAGGGCGAAAGTCGAGACCAGGCCCCAGACCGAGTCACGGAGTTTGCTGGTGAGGAAGAACAGACCGTAGAAACCGATCAGTACGACGAAGACGTTCGGGTAACCGACGCGCATCTGTTGTGCCACGTAGGCCATGATCCCGCTGAAAGCGAGGGTCAGGGCCAGCAAGCCATAAGTGTTGCGCAGGACGCGGCTAACCTCTAGCTGCTCGGCCTGCACGCCGTTGTTAACTGCGTAATCCTGTTCGCGCATGGCGACACTCCTGTTGGTTGAAACATTTAGTGGCAAGGATGATAACAGAGGCGCTGTAGCGCGCGACGCAGAGAGTTTGACAGTGTGTTTCATTCGGGTATTATGGCGCCCGCAATGCGATCTGGAGGTGTGGCCGAGTGGTTTAAGGCAGCGGTCTTGAAAACCGCCGACTGTAACAGGTCCTAGAGTTCGAATCTCTACGCCTCCGCCAAATCTCTACGATAAAGCCCTGATTATTCAGGGCTTTTTTGTTTCTGCTGCTCACGAACCCCTACCGTCACCCGTTGCCCGTTTCCGCATCATTTCTTTAGTTTCCGCAACCTCCCTCCTGCGACACCCTGCCGACAGAACACCAGGACCAGTGGTCCGGCCTAGGTGGCGCCCCTATATTTTCATAATCTCAGGATGGTCTGGTCTTACCACACACCATGACCGGCAGTTACTAGAGCCCCCTTCCTATTTCTGCTTAGGCCGGTCAAGGCCCGTAAATACGAGCCCTTGTCAGTCGGCCCTCAACCTAAGACGACTCTTGGCGGCCCCGTTTTGCCCTAAAATCGGCTTGCCATAAATATATGGACATCCATATATTCGAATTTCCATATATTCGAGCCACCCCAATGATCACCCCACTAGTTCTCTTCAAGAACCTGGCTGACGAAACCCGCGCCCGTGCGGCTCTGCTCATCGCCAGCCTGGGCGAACTCTGTGTCTGCGAGCTGATGTGTGCCCTCGATGACAGCCAACCGAAGATCAGCCGCCACCTGGCACAACTGCGCTCCAGTGGTCTGCTGCTGGATCGTCGCCAGGGCCAGTGGGTGTATTACCGCCTCAATCCAGAACTCCCGTCCTGGGTACAGGAGATGCTGCAGGTAACGCTGCAGGCCAATACCGAGTGGCTCGCTGAGAACACACTTCGCCTACAGAACATGGACGGCCGGCCCGTTCGTGATACCGCATGCTGCTGACCTTCAACGAGCGAGTTTTTCCATGCTGATTGCTATCGCCGTCTTCGTTTTCACCCTCGTTCTGGTCATCTGGCAACCCAAGGGCCTCGGTGTTGGCTGGAGCGCTGCACTAGGGGCTGGCATCGCCCTGGCCAGCGGAGCTGTTTCTCTGAGTGACATACCCACCGTATGGGCCATCGTCTGGAATGCCACCGCTACGTTCATCGCCGTTATCATCATCAGCTTGCTGCTCGACGAGGCTGGACTCTTCGAATGGGCTGCCTTACATGTAGCGCGCTGGGCAAACGGCAGCGGTTACCGCTTGTTCGCTTTTTGTGTGCTGCTGGGCGCTGCGGTATCAGCGCTATTTGCCAACGACGGCGCAGCGCTGATCCTCACCCCAATTGTTATGTCGATGCTGCTTGCCCTGCGCTTTTCGCCGGCCGCGACGCTGGCCTTCGTCATGGCTGCGGGCTTCATCGCTGATACTGCAAGTTTGCCTCTGGTGGTTTCTAACCTGGTGAACATTGTTTCAGCCGACTACTTCGACCTGGGCTTTGCCGAGTACGCCTCGGTGATGGTGCCAGTCAATCTGGCAAGCGTTGCGGCCACGTTGATAGTGCTGTTCCTGTTCTTCCGTCGTGATATCCCACGCCGTTACGCGCTGGATGCGTTGAAGGAACCCAAAACGGCCATCCATGACCGCGCCACGTTTATCGTGGGATGGTGGACCCTGCTGGTGTTGCTCGTCGGCCTGTTCGCCCTAGAGCCATTGGGTATTCCGGTCAGCGCAGTTGCCGCTGCATGCGCCGCCATCCTCTTTGCCGTTGCCGCCCGTGGCCACCGCATCTCAACCCGCCGAGTGCTACGCGAAGCGCCCTGGCAGGTGGTGATCTTCTCCCTAGGTATGTACCTGGTGGTCTATGGGCTGAAAAACGCAGGCCTGACTGATCTGCTCACCCAACAGCTCGACCGACTAGCCGAACAGGGCCTATGGGGCGCTGCCATTGGTACCGGACTGCTCTCAGCATTCCTGTCCTCGATCATGAACAACATGCCCAGCGTGCTAGTAGGCGCCTTGTCGATCCAGGCCAGTGGGGCTGAGGGTCTTGTACGCGAGGCAATGATCTACGCCAACATCATCGGCTGTGACCTCGGTCCGAAGATCACCCCTATAGGCAGCCTTGCCACGTTGCTCTGGCTGCATGTGCTGGAACGTAAAGGCATACGTATCACCTGGGGCTACTACTTCAAGGTTGGCACGCTGCTAACCCTCCCAGTTCTACTGATCACCCTTTCGGCCCTGGCACTGCGCCTGAGCCTCTGACGTCCGCCAAGAAGCGGGGGAGCTCTACATGCGAGTCCTGTTTATGTGCACGGCCAATAGCTGCCGCAGCATTCTTTCCGAAGCGCTGTTCAACCACCTGGCCCCCACAGGATTTGAAGCAGTCAGTTCCGGTAGTTTCCCCAAGGGTCAGGTGCTGCCCCGTAGCCTCACCACATTGCAGCAAGCCGGTATCTGCACTGCAGGCCTACGCAGCAAAGGTAACGACGACTTCGAAGGCAACCCGCCAGATATCGTCATCACTGTCTGCGACAAGGCCGCCGGTGAAGCCTGCCCGGTCTACTTCGGACCAGCAGTGAAAAGCCATTGGGGATTGGAAGATCCATCCGACGTGGTGGGCGATGAAACATCAATCGAGGCCGCATTCCGCAATACGCTGGCCCGTATTGAGCTGCGCTGCAAAGCCTTCTTCGCCCTTCCCTTCGACACACTCGACCGCGATGCACTCAAGCGTGAGTTGGACCGCATCGGCGCTCTTTGAGCAGGAGAAAACCATGTCAGAACATCTGCCCAATCTCGACCTTTCACTCTTCGATAAGTCGCCAACAACCAACCGCACCAGCGAGCATCAACCCCGCATTCTGTTGCTCTACGGATCGACCCGCGAGCGCTCCTTCAGTCGCCTACTGGTAGAGGAAGCTGGCCGTCTGCTGGAACACTTCGGCGCAGAGATTCGCATCTTCAATCCATCCGGCCTGCCATTGCCTGATGATGCTCCGGTAGAACACCCCAAGGTGCAGGAATTGCGCGATCTGGTGCAGTGGTCAGAGGGACAGGTCTGGTGCTCCCCTGAGCGCCATGGTGCGCTGTCCGCAGTGTTCAAGGCCCAGATCGACTGGATTCCCCTATCACTCGGAGCTGTGCGCCCGACACAGGGCAAGACACTGGCAGTGATGCAGGTCTGCGGCGGCTCGCAGTCATTCAACGTAGTCAGTCAACTGCGCGTACTCGGCCGGTGGATGCGCATGTTCACTGTTCCCAACCAGTCCTCAGTGCCCAAGGCCTACCTGGAGTTCGATGATGCTGGGCGTATGAAGCCTTCGGCTTACTACGACCGAGTGGTCGACGTTATGGAAGAGCTGGTGAAGTTCACCTTACTGCTGCGCGACCGCCAAGACTTCCTGGTAGATCGCTACTCAGAACGAAAGGAGAGCGCCGAACAGTTGTCGGCGCGAGTTAACCAGCGCTCGATCTAAAGCTGCGACGCTCATCGCAGCACATGCCGATTGTGCTCGGGCTTTTTCGAAGCAGCTGGATATAAGGTCGCTTGGCATTTAATGGCATTGATTGTCGTACAGATTGCCCCACGACATGCTCAGTTGCAGGACATAGGCCTGCTCACACATACACCCTGCCTCGGCTTTGATCAGCAAGCGCCCCCTCACAAGACGTAAAAAAGAAAAGGCACCCGAAGGTGCCCTCTTACGCCATTCACGGTTGGAATCGAGTGCCGCAAGCGTGGCATAGCCAAGTGCGGCGCCACTCTTCGTATTCATCATATTGCTTAATGTTGTATCGACAGTGCCGGACGAACCCGATCACACCAATGGCTATGAACGTCACGCCGATGAAGAACCTGGTCCAGTCCACTTCCCATGATAGTTTCAGACCGTCGTACAAGATGATAGCGCCCACCCCAGTAAGGATTACCGGACCAAGCAGGCGTTTAGCCCCTGGAGGGGCGACGCTTGCAGCCAAATGGGTCTGATGACGGCCCGTGGTTTCTACAGTCACGCTGGGGCCGAATCCGGATTGGGATTGCGCCTGATGGGTCGCTTGTATGTGAGAGGTGCCAGCAGCATGGATGACGGACAGAAGCTGGACGTTTTGACCTTGGCATTGCGGGCAGCAGATGGCGTTGGTGCTCACCACGTAATCATTCCTTTGAAAGGCGGGAAAGGGCCATTCTAAGGCAATGTGAATCTTCTATGTATCTGAAATCCAAGAGGCATTTGGCATGCTCCAGATGCAAAAAGCCCAGCGCGGGGCCGGGCTTCTACGTCACTGCCGACGGGCATCTAGTATGGTTGCGCCTGGATACTTCTCCAGGATCTTGCGTTCCGCATCCCGCTGGTCGCTACCATTCTGGAGCACATTACTCATGCCACTGCCGCTCTTGGTCTTAAGCTTAAACACGAACGTTACCACCGCCATATCGCAACTCCTTTGCTAGTAAACGCACGGAATCTACCATCCACCTTGTGCACCCATCCATCCTGGACGCAAAGCCCTCCCCCATTCAGCAAGAGCCTGTATTGCCCACAATGATCACAATTAAAATGGGGGTCATCTCCATGTTGAATGAAGACTTGGATAAACCTACCAACCCCGCACGCACCACAGCCATTACGGTATCTAGTAACGCAGCAAAGGCAGAGTCCAGGGCTTTACTGGCTCAACGGGATGAACTCAAGGCGCGAACATCGCCCCTGATCGGAGAACTGCAGTGACATCGGGATGGTATAGGCATCTAGTTCAGGGCCAAGCCCGGCCAAACGCCGGTTTTTTTCATGTCCAGGAGCAACGATGTTTGCCCACAGGAACAGCTGGCAATGATTGAGTTTCCAACCCTTCTTACAAAACGCCTACGCCTGCGAGAGCTGACAAAAAACGATGCACCGACCTTGCTAGAAATCCATAGTGATGCAGATGCCATGAAGTGGTTCGGCTCTGATCCCATCGCTCACATTGAGCAAGCAGAGCAGCTTGTTGAGCTATTCAATAGCTGGCGTGCAGCACCCAACCCGGGCATTCGCTGGGGCCTGGAGGACCTCTCCCAGGGGAAGCTGATTGGGACCTGCGGACTGTTCAAGTGGAACCGCTCATGGAGGAGCTGTTCGATCGGCTTTGAACTGGCTCAATCAGCTCAGGGGAAAGGCTTCATGAGTGAAGCGATCAGACCATGCATTGATTGGGGTATCGCCTACATGGATCTGAACAGGATAGAGGCGCTCGCTCACCCCAAGAACGTACCGTCATTGAATCTGCTTGAGCGCATGGGTTTCGTGCGTGAAGGCGTTCTTCGCAAAGCCGGGTACTGGGGAAGTACATATCACGATCTAGTGCAGTATTCGCTGTTGAGAGAGGACGTCATGGACCCATCCTGATCGTCACAGCCTTGCAGTTCGTGCGCACTCATCCCTAAGCCCCCCATGTGGCCGCCCTGTACATTCTCCAACCACCCACATCAAGGGTGCAGAGATGCCCGAGGATGAGAAGCGCAGATCCGCCGAGGCGATTGCCCAGGTCGGGAAGCTGGAGAAAGCACACCTGAGGCGAGCGCTCCACCCCAGCGCGCCGGGGTCTCCCTCTGTGTACGCAAAGGAATTGCCGTCATGCCCTCACTGAGCCGAGGAGTTCTCGCTCTCATCTTTCTGCTGGCGTCAGCTTCTGGCGCTGCCAATGACGAAATCTCCCAGGAATGGGCACATCTGATAAAAGCAGATTTCCAAGACGGTTGTGTGAGTCGCTTGGATCAGTACCAATCCACCTTTGGAAGCAACGGCGTACGCTTCGGTGCATGGCGTGTGCAGACCTGCGAAGGCAACTTTGAGTATGGCGCGAGTTACTATCCACTCAACGTGCGTACCGAAAATAAACGAATAAGGGTCAGGCAGACGCAGAAGCTTCCTGCGCTGACACCGGTGCAGTTGCAAGGAATGTACTCTTTGAAGGGATAACGCGGCTTGAAGGAAGATTTCTTTCCCAGCTTGAGACGGCCATTTTTCCAGCGGCCTCCGCTACACCATGTTTGCCGAGTAGCTTGCCAAGTGCCGCCAGTAGCTCACGATGACTTCCGGCCAGTAGCCACCATAGGTGTCGCGTTCGCTGGCATGGCCATAAAGATGGTGCAGGATGGAGCCAGGCGCAGGGTAATGTTCCGGCTCGCTCTTGAGCACGCCATCGGCCAGATAGACTCCCGTGTAGTTGGGCAGCGGCGAGCGAACCGGCAATATCACATCGCCCTGGCGCAGGTCCCCTACCCGCTCGAAACCAGTCTCGGGCAAGTACTCCAGGTAGAGTTTGCCACCCCTGCCCCAGCTATCTCGAATCCCCAATAAGTAGAGTGAAGGTCAAGTATGAGGTTCTTGTTTTTTGTGATGATTTCTCTTGCAGCTGCGGTTTCATCGGGCTGTGCAAGCAAACAGAGCGAGGAGTATCAAAAGGAAGTCGATGCGGTGCCGATGCCCAGGACCGAAACGGAACGTTTGGAGCAATGCAGGTACTTCAATTCAAGAATATTGTCGGTTTCGCTTGAATCCGCTCGCAAACAACAAGAACAGCTAATGCCATCCATGCAGGGCTTTTCCCAACTGCCCTTTGCTAAACGAATAGCTGCAATGAACTGCTCCAAGAAGGACACAGCACTTTACCCCGAGGGCTTTTGAACCACCCTGGGCCTACTGAAATATACCCTTCTCACAACAACGGCCCCAAACAATAAAAAAGCCCGGTACACAACCGGGCTTTCCTCAAGATGCCGCGCTGAAGCCACTGAACCAGCCATCACCAAGACTGCATATGCCAGCGTTCGGATATCGGCTCGGGCGCTGCCCCTGAACGATGGTCCTGCTGGGGCTAGCCTACGATCCTGATGTACGGATCAAACCTCATCGCACTCTTCCCATCCAGCAACAACTCGACCTTTCCGACCCCTGTTCTGCACTGGATATCAATATGCCCCTGGGAAACGCGCTTGCAATTCAGCATAGGCTTCTTCGAGAGCGCCTGCGGAGTAGTTGAAGAAGTTCACGAAACCCTCTTCTGAAAAAACAAAGGACTCCATGCTGAACAACAAGGAAGGCTTCTCACTGTAGAAGCACTTCAAGACCCTGTAGTCATGATTGAAGTGATTCAACACGGCAATGCGCTGTGCATCGTCCACCGTGCGCCCGGCGGCTACCGCGAAGTTGATCGCGACATAACCATCGTCGAGGGTACTGAGATTGACGCCATAGACAATCTTGTTAGCGCCCTCAAAGAAAACCGATCGCTCATTCTCATTGACCAGTGCATAGCCCAGTTCCTGCACAACCTCCTTTACAAACTGCTTCCTGCTTTGCAGATCAACCGTCATGAACCGATCAGACATAAGACCATCCCTTGAAAAAGGCCGCAGCCTAGCAAAATGCCGATCTTGTTGCGCTGCTCTACCAGTCTCTGTACGCGGCTATGCGCCCCCTTCAAAACACTTGCTGGTGACGCCGGATCAGGTTGACCAGTTGGAACAGGCGGTCCGCCTTACGCATCTGGCTCACTCAAATGGAGGTGTGCGGCGCGGCACAGCAGCTGCTTGAGCCGATCACGATGGGTGTCCAGCAACTGCAACAGCCAGGACTCCTGCTCCGGCTCGGATGCGTCGATCCACCGATCCAGCTCCGCCATCGAAGCCTCGTCGTCCCAGTGATCCATGCCAAAGACATAGCGCTCCCGCCAGCCATCGCAATCCAGCGCCAGCAGGTTGTCACGCATCGCTTGCTGCCGAGGATGTGGCGTCGCTTCAAAATAGGTCCAGGCACCGGAACGAACCGATTGGGCGAACCAGGTCAGGGCTTCCAGATAGACGAACAGCGGCGGCGGCAGACCCAGGTCCGGCTGGTCGGGAGCCGGTGCGGCCGCCTCCATATGCGCACCGAGCATGGCCATCGCCTCGTAGCTGCGGCTGTCGATCAACTGGTCGACATAGGCCGTGCCATAAACAGCTCTCACCGGGTTGCTCCTTGCTTTGGCGGGGGAAAATCGAAGGGCGCTATTGTCGCTGAACGCTGGGTGGCCTTCCAGCAACCGCGATCGGCCGGGATCTCTCGCAACCCAAGACAGTCTTCCCGGCGTGCGGGCCCGGCACCGGCCGGACCCGCCAGGCAAGTTACCTCATGGGCACTCGCAGGTAGACGGACCAAATACCGGGCCGCTGCATGGATCCTTGGACGGACCGAACACCGGGCAAGAAGCTTGGGCAGTCAGGGAGAAACCGCATAGCAGCAATGCCGCCAACAACATTTTCTTCATTCAAGACCTCCTGGTCAGTCACACAAGATTCCACCGTCCTGGTCGGAGCGCGATTCAGTCATGGGCATTCGCACAATGTAGGAGTCGGACCGAGCACGGCTTCCGAGCACGGATCATCCCAGGGCCCCAATACCGCGCAACCCGCTTGCGCGGTCATCGAGAACATCCAGAGCAGCAGCGAAGCCGCCAGAAATTTCATTTTCAACATGACCTCCTTGGTCGAGACATCGATAACGGTCCGTGTCCTTTTGCGTAGTTGAACGCCCCTCTACCTGGGGCAGGACACCTGCCCCACATGACGTGAAGTGGACCACCCGGCACGGCGCCAGGCCCGACACAGCAAAGACCAGGCTCGTCCATCACGCCAGTGCGACACACTGTCGCGCCACCCTGGAATGTTCCGGCACTGCTGGCGCCAGCCGCTCTGGCGTCGGCATCCACGGCCAGGTGATGCGGCCCAGCAGGCGAAACGCTTTTCCCGGGGCAAAAGAAAACCGGCGATCGCTCGCCGGCCTGGTGCGGAACCTGGACAGCCAGGGCAGCAGTCGATCGCTGCCCTGGCCCTGCGCATCAATGCGGCGCGTTCAGGGTCAGGCGCATCTGGCGGTTCACATCCTTGTACAGCAGGTAGCGGAAGCGACCCGGGCCGCCGGAGTAGCAGGCCTGCGGGCAGAACGCACGCAACCACATGAAGTCACCAGCCTCGACCTCGACCCAATCCTGGTTCAGGCGATACACCGCCTTGCCTTCCAGCACATAGAGACCGTGTTCCATGACATGGGTCTCGGCGAACGGAATCACGCCGCCCGGCTCGAAGTTGACGATGTTGACGTGCATGTCATGGCGCATGTCGCTCATGTCGACGAAGCGGGTGGTGCTCCAGCGACCTTCGGTGTCGGGCATCACCCGTGGCTCGATGTCTTGCTCGTTGGTGACGAAAGCCTCCGGGTACGGCACGCCATCGACCTTCTGGTAATGCTTGCGAATCCAGTGGAAACGCGCTTCGGTGCCGCTGGTGTTGCGCAGCTTCCAGTCGGCGGCCGGCGGAATGAAGGCATAGCCCCCAGGCGTGAGCACGTGTTGCTGGCCTTGCAGGGTCAGGTTCACCTCACCCTCGACGACGAACAGCACCGCCTCGGCGTTGGGGTCCTGCTCGGGCTTGTCGCTGCCGCCGTTGGGGCCGACTTCGACGATGTACTGGGAGAAGGTTTCAGCGAAACCCGACAGCGGGCGGGCGATGACCCACATGCGCATGTTGTCCCAGTGGGGCAAGTGGCTGGTGACGATATCGCGCATCACGCCCTTGGGGATCACCGCGTAGGCTTCGGTGAACATCGCACGGTCGGTGAGCAGCTCGGTCTGGGCCGGGTGCCCGCCATGCGGCGCGTAGTAAGTGGACTTGGACATGGAGACTCTCCTCATTGTTGTTTTGCTGCCCCGCCCGTCACGGCAGGCAGGGTGGACAAAGCCTGGGCCCGGTACGTCAACGGCGTGGCGTGGGCCGCCATGGGCACCACGATATCCAGCCGCCCCTTCATGCACAAATTAAATACTGAAATAGGTGACATTCATTTATAGAATATCTAACAAGCTCATCCGCGCGTGTCCTGGGCCAGCACCCGGGACAGCACCCGAGCCAGCTCCTTGACCATGGGATCGGCCGCCGGGCGGTGCAGCAATGCCACCTCGAACACATCCACCGCCGGCAGTCCGCTGGCCTTGGCCAGCACCTGGTGTTCCGCCGTCACCGCCCGCAGCGGCAGCAGGCCGATGCCCATGCCATCGGCGATGGCCGATTGCAGGCCACTGAGGCTGGAACTGGTGAAACTGATATGCCAACGCCGACCGATGCCTTCCAGGGCGCTGATCATTTCATCGCGGTACACCCCCCTAGGCGGGAAAGTCACGATGGGCAGCGGGTCCAGGTCGATGCAGGGGTTCCTGGCGCTGTCCACCCAACGGGTCTTTTCCGGCCAGCAGGCCTGCGCCTCGCGGCTGCTCCGGCGTTGCTTGAGCAACACCAGGTCGAGCTCGCCACGGTCGTAACTGGCGCTCAAGTCACGACTCATGCCGCTGGTGACCTCCAGCTTGACCTGCGGATAGCGCCGGTTGAAGGCCGCCAGCTGTTCGGTGGTCCGCCCGGTGGCGAAGTCATCCGGCACGCCGATACGCACCGTCAGCGCCACCGTGGCCCCGGACAGCGCCTCGAGCATTTCGTCGTTCAGCGCCAGCAGGCGCCGGGCATAACCCAGCAGCGTCTCGCCGGCATCGGTGGGCAGCACATCGCGGTTGCCGCGCTCGAGCAAGCGATGCCCGGCCATTTCTTCCAGGCGGCGAATCTTCTGGCTGACGGTGGACTGGGTGGAGTGCAGGCGCGTGGCCGCGGTGGTGAAACTACCGCAGTCGGCCACCGTGACTATGGCTCGCAGCAGGTCGAGGTCGAACAGGCGGCTAGTGGATTTCTCGATGTCGCTCATGGGCTCATCTGTTTTCTGAATGCGTGGGTTCTTTCTACCGGTTCCCGCACCAGGAAACAAACGTCCTGGCGCCTGGCGAACAACCCCCGGCTATCGCAAAAGCAGAACATGTATCAATATGTGACAGCGCTAGAAGCGCCAGCCCATTCGATCCCCGGTCCGGACCTGGAGTTGCTGAACATGAAGTTGAACTGCATCAGAGTGCTATTGATTGGCGCCGTCTTGCTGCTCGGTGCCTGCTCCAGCGCCACCCACCATTCCTGCTACTCGGATGCCTGCCGGCTCGGCGGCGGCATGGCCAGGCTCAACGTCAATGGCAACGCGGCCCTGGGCAACAGCTTCAACCAGTACGGCGCCAGCCTGCTACACGACTGAAGCAGCCGGGCCTTGGCCTATCAGCCTGGGCCCATTCCCCATGGCCGGTGCCCAGGCACGAGGCTCACCAGCTGCCCGAAGCCCCGCCACCACCACTGGAGCC